>JAOUNV010000475.1 GCA_029880775.1 Nitrospinota bacterium
AGGGTTGGTCAATCCCACCGGCTTTAGCGGCCCGAAAGCCAGCGTCTGCCGCCCTCGGCTGGCCATCTCTTCTATCGGCATGCACCCCTCGAAATAATAGCCCTTTTCGAATTCGCGGAACGCCCCCTTTTCCGCCGCCAGCAATTCATCGACCAGCTTCTCGTAATCCTTCTCGCTCATGGGGAGATTCAAGTAGTCCCCCTGGCCGGTGGGGCCATAGCGATCCTGAAAAAAGGCCACCGACATGTCAATCGAATCCGCCTCCACGATGGGGGCGATAGCGTCGTAGAAGTAAAGGTTGTCTCCCCCCACAAGCCTGGTGATGGTCTTCTCCATGGCCGGAGAGGTCAACGGCCCGGTGGCCACAATCACATGATCATATCCATCGGGAATAGTGTCCAGGCCCCGCCGGATGACGTTGATCTGGGGATGGCTTTCTATTTTCCGTGTGACCGCCGCGGCGAATTTATCTCTGTCCACCGCCAGCGCCTTGCCCGCAGGCAGCCGGGTGGCATGAGCGACCTCCAGGATCAGCGATCCCGCGTCCGCCATATCCTGCTTCAGCTGGCCTGTGGGGGATTCCTCAGACTCTGATTTTAATGAATTGGAGCAGACAAGCTCCGCCAGCATATCTGTGCTGTGAGCGGGGGTTTGGGCTCCCGGACGCATCTCGAAAAGGTCCACCAATGGCCGCTCCGGGACTGGTCGGGCGCCGACAAGTCGGGCGCCGACAAGTCGGACTATCTGCCAGGCCGCCTCGCAACCCGCCAGCCCGCCGCCGATTATCGCGACTCGCGCCGTAGTCAGGCTGGGGTCTCCTCGTCGGCCACCGGTTTTTTATAGCCGCACTCCTTCAACGGGCAAGCCAGGAAGTCGCCAGCCTTCAGCGACTTTTTCACCAGGATCGGATGCCCACATTCGGGGCAAGGCTCCGCCACCGGCTCGGCCCACACGGTGTAGTCGCAATCGGGGTACTTGTCGCAACCATAGAAGAACCGGCCGGCCCTGCTACGCTTGCGCACCATATCCCCTTTGCAATCCGGCTTGGGGCATTTCACGCCCAACGGTATCTGGCGGGTAGTCTTGCATTCCGGATAATCGACACAGGCTATATATCGGCCGAACCGCCCGGTCTTTATCACCATTGGTTTGCCGCATTTGTCGCACTTAAAGTCTGTGGGCTCATCCGGCGGGGCTTCCGGTTTCTCCTCCGGCACGCCATCTTTATCCAGCTTCATGGTGTTTTTACATTCCGGATAGCCGGTGCAGGCCACGAACTTGCCGAATCTGCCGAACTTTATCACCATAGGCTTGCCGCACTTTTCGCAGGTCAGGTCGGTCTTCTCCGCCTCCGCCTTTACGTTGCGCATCTCCTTTTTGGCTTTTGCCAGGTCCGCCTGAAAGGGGGTGTAAAACTCCTCCAGGGCGTTGGTCCACACCTTGCTTCCCTCTTCCACCAGGTCCAGTTCCTCCTCCATCTTGGCGGTGAACTCCACGTTGACTATATCGGGGAAGTTTTCCACCAGCAGGTCGCTCACCAGCACTCCCATTTCCGTGGGGGCCAGCCGTCGCTCTTCCGTCTTGCAATACTCCCGCTCCTGGATCGTCTCCATTATCCCGGCGTATGTGGATGGCCGCCCGATCCCTTTTTCCTCCATCTCCCGGATCAGCATCGCCTCCGAATATCTGGCGGGCGGCTGGGTGAAGCTCTGCTTCTTCTCCACGCCGCCAAGTTTCAGGGTGTCGCCCACCGCCAGGTCCGCCGGCAGCCTTTTGTCCTTGTCATCCCTTTCCTCGTTTGTTTGAGGAGTGTCCACGCTTTCTTCATAAAGCTTCAGGAATCCGTCGAACTTCATGATCGACCCGGTGGCCCGCAGGGTGTATGCCTCCGCTTCCACGTCCACAGTGGTGGTGTCCATCACGGCGGGGGTCATCTGGCTGGAAAGAAACCTTTTCCAGATAAGCTCGTAGAGGGCGAACTCCTCCTTGGACAATTTCCCTTTCACTTTGTCGGGGGTCCTCTCCACAGATGTGGGGCGGATCGCCTCATGGGCGTCCTGGGCCGATTTCTTGGTCTTGTATTCATTCGGCTTGGCGGGCATGTACTCCCCACCAAAGTTCGTCTTGATATAGCCTCGGGCCTCCTCCACCGCCTCGCCGGAGACCCGGGTGGAGTCTGTCCTCATATAGGTGATAAGGCCGACAGGCATCTCCTCACCCACGTCCATACCTTCATACAGCTTCTGGGCAACGCTCATCGTCTTACGGGCATAGAAGCGCAGCTTTCGGCTCGCCTCCTGTTGCAGGCTGGAGGTGATGAAGGGGGCGATGGGGTTTCGCTTTCGCTCCTTCTTCTCCACCTTGCGGATAACCAGGCTGCCCGCCTTGATAGCCGCCTCCACTTTGTCCGCTTCCTCTCCGGAGCCTATCTTGAACTTTTTACCTTTCAGGTGGAAGGCTTTCGCGTCGAACGAAGGAGATATTT
>JAOUNV010000083.1 GCA_029880775.1 Nitrospinota bacterium
CTCCCAACCCGGCAGTGGACGGGCCGTTCTTCACGAAGATCGATGTGTTGCACACCCGCGCCATTTTCGACAAGTTATCCACGTTGGTGGAATGCATCACCGCCGTGTGAAAGAACCCGTGCTCCACCTCCCGCGCAAGCTTGATCCCGTCGTCCACGTTCGGCACACGCACAATCGGGATCACCGGCATCAACTGCTCCATTATCACCAGCGGATGATCCCTCGGTACATCCAAGATCAGCAGTCTGGTATCCGGCTTCGGCTCCCCGCCGATGGCGCGTAATATTTCCGCCGCGTCCTTGCCCACCCATTTTTTATTTATCTGACCATGGTCGCCATGCCCCTCGGGGGCGCGATCGATAACCAGCTTCTCCACCTTTCGTATCTGCATGGAGTTGAGCTCGTATGCTCCATGCTTCTTCATCTCCTCTTTCAGCTTATCAGCCACAGAGTCGACAACGATGATCTCTTTCTCCAGTACGCAAACGATGTTGTTGTCGAAGGAAGCGCCATCCACCAGATGCTTGGCCGCGTCCTCAATATTGGCGGTCTCGTCCACCACCGCCGGAGGATTACCCGGCCCGGCGCCGATCACTTTCTTGCCGGAGCGCATAGCCTCCGCCACCACCGCAGGCCCGCCGGTGACCACCAGCATCCTGACACCAGGGTGCCGCATCATCTCCTTTGCCGTGGCGATGGTGGGGGGGGAGACCGACGCCAGCAGGTTCGGCGGCCCTCCTGCGTCCACGATGGCCCTGTTCAGAGCGCTTATTATCCGGTTGGTGCATTCCTTGGCCGATGGATGCGCGTTGAACACCACGCTGTTCCCCGCCGCGATCATCCCTATAGCGTTGCACACCACGGTGGCGGTGGGATTGGTGACAGGCGTAATCGACCCGATGACACCATACGGCGCCGTCTCCACAAGAGCCATGCCGTTGTCCCCGGTGAACGCCTCCGGCCGCAGAACCTCCACACCAGGTGTCTTCTCCACCGCCAGCAGGTTCTTGGCCAGTTTGTCGCGGGTGTTCCCCAGCCCCGTCTCCGTCACTGCAATCTCCGCCTGGGCCAAAGCTTCCCGCCGGGCGGCCACACGCATCGCTTCGATAATCGCCCGCCGATCCTCTATGGCCACATCACTGAAGATTTCATACGCCGCATTGGCGGCCGCCACCGCTTCGTTGACAGAGCCGAATATACCCATCGCCGCCACATCAGCCACCGGGGCCTGAGATCCAGACGGTTTTGATTGGGGCGTCGTCGACGCTGGCGCTGACCCAATGCGGGCCACCACTCGCGATACGATATCGGCGATCTGGTCCTGATCAAGTTTCATAACTTAGTCCTCAACCGTTTCACACATCCGCTGTTTCAACGGACTGGTATTTTTCGAACATGGTTTTCCCCTCTATATCCCAGGTGTCCACCACGCCCATGATGATCGCGTCCACCGGCCTGTTGTTGGTTCCCTCCGTCTGTCGGGCCGATGAGCCGGTGGCGTATAGCACCACCTCGCCCATTCCGGCGCCCACGGCGTCTGCGGCCACCACGTATCCGGCGGATTCCTTCGCTTTCGGGTCGATGTTTTTCACCAGCAGAAGCTTGAGCCCTTCAAGCGACTCCGTCTTCCTGGTGGCCACCACCGTCCCCACGATTTTGCCCAGCAACATGGCCTACGCCACCGTTGTCTCGGCGCGGCCCAGCGGCAGGGTCTGGTCGATATTGGTGTGCGGGCGTGGAATCACATGCACGCTCACCAGCTCGCCAACTTTTTCGGCGGCGCGGGAGCCAGCTTCCGTGGCGGCTTTCACTGCGGCCACATCGCCGCGCACGATGGCGGTCACATATCCTCCGCCGATTTTTTCATAACCCACCAGCTCCACCTTGGCGGCCTTCAACATGGCGTCGGACGCCTCCACCATGCCAACAAATCCCTTCGTCTCGATCAATCCCAATGCGTCAGACATTTTCTCTTCTCCTGCTATTTGTTATTTGCTTTTACGTTTATTCGGTTTACCCGTTATGCTCTCCAGCGCTCGCGACGCCGCCTCTGCCGCCGAGTCTATCTCCGCCTCTGGGCCGGACATATACAGCCGACCAAAGGCGCCGAACGGGCGCACATCCACAAGCTTCACCCGCGCCGCTTTTTCCGCCTCGTTGGCGGCGAACACGGCGTATCCGGCAGGCTCTGTCTCCAGAATGAACAACGACTCCCCCGGCAGGATCATAGACCCGCTCCGGTTTCGGTTGATCAACTGGCACTGATACGCCTCCATCGATCGGATGATCTGGTTGCTCATCACATCCGGCTTGGTACGCCGGTCCTCGGCCACCTCCAGAAAATCTAGAATGGCGGCGCCAGCGCTCACCACTTCGCCTTTATCGTGGTGGTGCACTTCCAGAAGGCCGAACGCCCGCTCCACGATCTGGATCGCCGGCTGGCATGATGTGGCCTTCAACGCCACATCGGTCACCTGATTGATCGCCAACCCCGGCGCGATCTCCACAAACAAGGAGGCCACCCCCGGCACAGGCAAAAACCCCTTGGCGGTGGATCCGATGTAGGAGGCCAGCTGCTCCTGGAGGCTGTCGAGCAGAATGAAAGTCCTAAGGTCTATCATATTCCCTCTTCTTTTCGTTAAAGTTCATCGTTGTTCAATATTGTTTGGACGTGATCACGTCCTCGATCTTCTTTGCGCTTTCGATGGCCCTCTTGCGGTTCTTCAGCCCCATCATCACATACAGGATATCGATAATCGTGGCCTGGGCGATCCTTGAGGAAAGAGCTTCAGCGCGAAACAGAGTCTCCCGGCTGGCGGTGAGCAGGACGATGTCCGATATCCGGGCCAGCGGAGAGAGAGCGTTATTGGTGATGCACACCACCGCCGCGCCTGTGGCTTTGGCCACCCTGGCTGTTTCCACCGGATCCATGGTGGCGCCGGAATGGCTGATGGCCAGCACAGCGTCCTTTTTTGTCAGCAAGGCCGCCTCCATCATCTGCAGGTGCGCGTCGGTCTGCAATGTCACCGGAACGCCGATGCGCATCAGCTTGGCGTAAGCGTCGAAGGCGCCCGGCGCCGATGTGCCCACGCCTATAACCAGCACTCTGGCCGCCCGTCCGATAACCTCCGCAGCCTGGGAAAGCTTCCCTGGCTCCGCCACCGCCATGGTGTCCTTTAGCGACTCTATGTTGGAATGAAACACCTTGGCGGCCACATCCTCCGGCTTGTCCTTTTCCGTGATGTCCTGGTGCACCGCCGAGGCCAGAGGGCTGACATGCTCTCGAGCCAGACTGATTTTCAGATTCTGGAATCCGGAAAATCCGGCGGTTCGGCAAAATCTGATGACCGTGGCCTCGCTGATCTGGGCGCCCATGGCCACTTCCCCCACAGACTGAGCCAGGATCGACTCAGAATTGGCCAGCACGTAATCCGCCACTTTCCGCTCCGCAGGTTGCAATGAGGGAACGACTCCCCTTATCCGAGCCAAAGGCCCAGACACAGCGCCACTGGCTCCTGAGCCTCTGGCGCTAGCGTCGGTTGCGGTCTTACCCATCACACAATTTACGATCCATATCAGTTCCCCAAATAGCGCCCGAAAAAGCCGCTGTCCTGATTGTCAGTCCCGGTCCCGGCGCAGGTGTCATCGGTGTAGATTCTATCCTTTTCCGGCGGGAATATCAAGTTTATTTACACCATATTTCCTTTGCATGTAGCATTACTACATGACTTTCCGGCCAGAACCTATCCATCCCCCGCCCCAAAAGCAGGGTGTCTGGTTCTGCGCCATCCCGCCTTAAGGGTGGACTTTGCCGCCCTGAGCCTATATTCTATCAGCGTCAAAGGGGGACATATTCACTGCTATTTGTGGGCAAGATGTCGCGAACTTTTCTAATCGTCTTCGCCGCCACCGCAGGTTGTATGGCGGCGCTTGCGTACGCCATGACCGGGCCGGGCGCCCATTTGTTCCGTCCGGGGGAGGTTTTCTCCTCCCATCAGCGGTTCCAGGACGCGTGCCTCGCCTGCCATGTCCGGTGGCAGGGGCCTGATCCTGGCAAATGCGCCGCATGCCACGCCAACGTCATGATATTCAATTCTCATTCCGCCCTGAAGCTTGAGGCGCCTCTGCGTGTGGAGGTGGACGAAAAATATAAAAATTTCACATGCGTAAGCTGCCACCGGGAACATATCAACGACGACCTGAAGGGGGTGTCCTACACCGGCAAGCCGGCCATGTGCATGGATTGCCACCCGGCGGCCGATCTGCGCTCGGACCACCAGGTTTACGATTCCCGGTCATGTATCAAGAATGCCTGCCATTCATATCATGTGAACATTTCCCGGTATGATTTCAGCAAGAACTCCAAGGCCAGGCTGCTGGAGAAAAGCTGGAAGCCACACCCGCCCAAGCCTGGCAAGAGAGAACTGGCGGCGGCGGACGAGCTGGAGAAAATGAAAAGGAGCGACTTTTACAAGGCATATCCGGCCGTCGCCGCCAAGCACTCCATCAGCCCCCACGCCAAAACCGTGGCCACCTGCCAAAGGTGTCACCAGTCTACTGGCAAATTGGTGGTCAAACCTTCGCTGAAGGTGTGCGCCGAGTGCCACGCCACCCAGTTCTATGGCTATTCCTCCGGCGCCCATGGCGCGGCCAGGGCGCGGGACGTCGGCAGATTCGCCACAGAGAGAGAAAACGTGGGATGCGGCTCCTGCCATGACACGCATACCTTGATCCTCTCCTCCGCCCGGCGGGAGGCATGCAAAAAGTGCCATGACAGCAAGCACGCCATCAACTATGAAAAGTCAGGGCATTACCGCTATCTTGTCGATCCTGTGTTCGCCCTAAAACCTGTGACGGGGGTTGATTGCGCTGGGTGCCACATGCCGAAGCTCGACGAGCTGGGGGGACACACCATGCATAACGAGAGCTATTCCGCCTCCCAGAAGAGAATCATGGCCACTATAGTCTGCGACCGTTGCCACGGGATGAAGTTCTCGCTGGAAAGCCTGTACGACCCGGATGTGATCTCATATAACTTCACATACACCAGCAAAAAACCGGCGCCGAAAGGGCTTTTGGACCACTTCAGGGCCGCCGGGGTTGAATGATGACTAGCAAGGTCGGATAATAAAAATGATCTGTTTTACTTCCCTTTCCGCAGAAGGATCGGTTCCATGATGGATACGAAGGAAATCGCCTTAAAGCTCACTCGGGCCAGTTTTTTTCTGGGCACTCCCCCAAAGGCGCTGGAGCGGCTAGCCACGGGAGGAGAAGTGCTGCGTGTGGAAGCCGACGAAGTGATCATCCGCGAGGGAGAGTACGAGATGGTCTGTTTCGTCATTCTCTCCGGCGCGTTCAATGTCTTCGTCACTGATACGGAGACTCAGGAAAGACGCAGGGTGCGCGTGCTGGGGCCCGGTGAGCTTTTGGGGGAGATGTCGGTGCTCTCCGGCACTCCTCGCCACGCGGAGGTGACATGCGGCGAGGACGCCTACCTGTTGCGCCTGGAGAAGGATGAGTTTCTCTCTTTTCTGGACGCGGCGCCGGTGGCCAAGGAGAGGCTGGACAGCGAGTACCGCCGCAGGGCGCTCACCAGCGCGTTAAAGTCCCTGGACGTTTTCTCTGTAATAGAAGGCCCCACCATAGAGAGCCTGGCGGCAAAGGTGGAACTGATCGTGCGTCAGAAGGGTGAGGTTATCTTCTCCCCCGGAGAGATGGCCGACGCCATATACCTGATCCGGGACGGCTTTATTCAGCTCTCGCGGGAGTCTATGGACACGGAGAGCGAGTTTTTCGATTCCAGGTTCGACAAGGTTTCCTTCAACCCCCAGGCGGGGCCAAGAATGAAGGAGTATGTTCTGGCGTACCTGGGGCAGGGCGCCTATTTCGGCGAGGTGGCGCTGTTCGACAACCGCCCCCGAGTGGCCACCTCCACGGCGCTCACCCGCACAGAGCTGGTGAAGATTAACAAGGTGGATTTCGACAAGCTGTTGCTAAGCTACCCTGAGGTGCGGGCCGAGCTGCAAGAGGTGGCGGCCTCCAGGTATCTTTCCGCGCCGGGGCTTTCTGGCAAAACAGACCATGAAATGGTGCGTTGGGCCAGTAGCCAGGATATTTTCGCCGCCGACCATGTGCTGTTTCTGGATCTGGATCGTTGCGCCAGGTGCCTTAACTGCATCAAAGCCTGCGCCAAGCTGCACGATGGTGTCACCCGGATCACCCACAACGGTATCCGCCACAGGAACATACTCATCCCCACCTCTTGCCGACATTGCCGCCAGCCTACATGCATGATCGGCTGCCCCACCGGCGCCATCCAGCGCGACAAAACGGGGGAGGTGTACCATCTGGATACCTGCATAGGATGTGGGACATGCGCCCGGGGATGCCCCTTTGGCAACATCAGCATCGTGGAGGTTAAGGAGCGCCAGAGTGGATGGCTGGGCGCTTTGGGGGATATGCTGGGTATGGACAGTAACGCGAACATAAAGAAAAAAGCTGTTAAGTGCGACATGTGCAAGGATTACAAACATCGTGGATGCCAGCACAACTGCCCCACCCAGGCCATCGTTTCCGCCCGCCCATCGGAGTATTTCACGGGGCTGACTGGTGGGATCAGAATATGACAGTCAACGCATGGGTTCTCACCGCTCTGCTGGTTATCGCCGCTCTGGCCGCCGCTCTGGTGACGCTTCTCAAGCCTTTCCCGGCGGTCCCAGGTTTCGAGCCTGCCAGTGTGAAACCCCTGTTGGGATGGGGGACCCTGGGCCTGGGCCTGGTGTCCATAGCCTTTTCTGTGCGAAAAAGGCAAAGCCTGCAATGGCCTGGCGAGCTGTACATATGGAGGACGGTTCATGTGGTGGTGGGCCTTTTGTTCATCATCAGTTTGTTTCTCCATTCCGGAGGCAAGCTGGGCGCGGGAGTCGCCTTTGGGCTGGTCGCCCTCACAGCGGCCATTTTCCTCACCGGGTTTTGGGGGATCGTGACCCAGGGGTGGATTCCGTCAAAGATGACCCAGTCGCTGCAGGATCCGGTGTACAAGGATAAGATGCAGGACGACATAAACCTTATCATGCAACAGATATCCCACGACCTGGAGGGGCGCTCCGAGCGGTTCGAGCAGGCATACCAGAGGCACATCCTGCCGGCCATCTCGCTGACCAGGCCCAGGATGCCCCAACAACGCGCTTTCTTTAACCGTTACGATCCCACATCCGATGATGTAAACGCCGCATACAGGGACTTAGGGTCGCTGAGCCTGCATGAAAAGGAGATATTCTACACAATGGCGGAAAAGGCGCTGGACATAATAGAAATCCGGCGCAGCCAGGGCTATCAGGCGCTGCTGAATAACTGGCTCGACTGGCATATAGCAGCCGCGTCGATCATAATGGCCGTGGCCTTTA
>JAOUNV010000476.1 GCA_029880775.1 Nitrospinota bacterium
CGGGCGGGGAGCAGGAGGCCTTTGCCGTGGACCTGGCCTGGCGACTGAAATGGTGGATGGCGGCGCTGCCAGCCGGTATGGGGCCGGCCACCATGCGCGCTTGTCTGCGGTTGCTGATAGGATTCTCCCACAGAAGCAGCGGGGTCTTCTCCGCCGGTAATGGGCCAGCCATGAGAAGCGCCATCATCGGCGCGGCCTATGGGCACGACCCGGAAAAGATGAAAAAGCTTGTTCTGGCCTCCACCCAGATCACCCACAGAGACCCAAAGGCGTTTTATGGAGCTTTGGCGGTGGCGCAGATGGCGGCGGTCTCCGCCAACGGAGGAGTTATGAAACCCGCCGATTTTGTCAGATCATTGGCCGAAGCGCTGGAGGATTACGACGCGAACGAATTTTTGGGCCTATGCTCCCAGGCGGCGCAAAGCGCCAGCGCTGGGAACAGTGTGGCCCGCTTTTTGGAGAAAATGAACCAGCCGGAGGGAGTGGGAAACTACGTATATCACACCGTCCCGGCGGTGATGCAATGCTGGTTCCGCCGCCCGTTCGACTTCCGCAACGCGGCGCTGGAAATGGTGCGGGCAGGGGGGGACACCGATACCTCCACATCCATCCTGGGCGCGGTGATAGGCGCTGGCGTGGGCGAGACCGGGATTCCGGAGGAATGGCTGGATGGGATAATGGAGTGGCCCCGTACTGTGGGATGGATGCGGAAGGCGGCCTTGGCGCTGGCGGAGTCTGTGGACACGGAAAAACCTGTCGCTCCACCGGGGGTGAATCCGCTGGCCGTATTGGCGCGAAACGCGTTCTTCATGGCGGCGGTGCTGGGGCATGGGTTGCGCCGCGCCGCGCCTCCTTATTAATAACCACGCCATGGCTGGCCGGTTCTGGATCGCCCTGCTCACCCTGGAGGAGTGGAACCTGTTCTCTTCCGATGGAGCAAGTATGCTGCTGTTTCCACCCAGAAGAAAAAAAGTGGTGGCGCAAATCACTCCTGGCGACATGATCCTGGTTTATGTAAAGGATGTCTCCGCATTCACAGCGGTGGTGGAGGCGGTATCCCCACACCAGCATGTTCCCGCTGCCGAGGCCCATTCACCACCTATGCTTCACACCACGCCCGTGGCGCTGCTGGACACCGCCTCGGCGATAAATCCTCTCTTGCTAAGGGACCGCCTTTCCATATTCCACGGCGCCCAGCAGAAGGCTTCCTGGACCGATTATTTCCGTCTCTCCCCCGCCCCATGGCCATCAGCTGATGGGGCCACCATCTTGCGCGCGATCAGGCGCGCCGCCGCCGGGGATTCAAATGACACGCAGTCGCAATATGTCCATTGCGGAAAACTTGGGATGGCCGCGCTCCCCCCGGCGAGCGAAAGAGAGACGCTCCCTCCAGGGCTATTAAAGGCCGCCAAAACTCTGGCCACGACTGGTCGAGCGGAGGGACGCTCGGTCTGGATCCACCCGGCGCTGGCGGCGGAGGGGAACATCGTATCGGACCCGATTCCCGCCGAACTTTCCGGCTCGGCGCCACGATTCGTGGAGCGATTGGACGCCGCATGGTTTGAGGACGCCAACTTGAAAGCTGCTTTTGCCATGGCATTGTCCACCTCAATCATTGAGGCCATGGGCGCCCTGGCGGATGTGGCGGCGGTGGCTGATACGGCAGATACGACTCTGTTCATCATTGCGGACCGGGAATCCGCTCCCCTGGTCCGGGCGCACGCCATGCGCCCCTTCATGAAGCTGGCTATCGCCGACAGGGGGCTCAAACTCCTTTTCGTCCCCTTGGAGGCCCTGCAGCCCGATGGCGTGGCTGGGATGTTGGAAAATATCGCTGAAGATTGTATCATCGAGGGTGTAAACGGAGGAACGTAAGAAGTGACCGAAGAGACCACCAGGCGCGGATTTTTCAAAAATGGAATGCGAGGCCTTTTCGCCACCGGGCTTGGTGTGGGATTTTACAACACTACTTCTTATGGTGTGGAATTACAGGAAGTCTCCGTGAAAATTAGAAACCTGCCGGAGCGGTTCTCCGGCTTCACCATCGGCCTGTTGAGTGACACCCACGCCTCCATGATAGCCAACAACAGCCTTTTCGACGAGGCGGCGCGGCTGATCATGGACAAGCGACCACAGATGATAGCGCTCACCGGCGACTATGTTTCCGGCTCCACCAAGTTTTTATCCACCTCTATAGGAAAGTTCCGCCAAGACTACCTGGACCAGTTGGTGGATTCCTTCTCCGTATTGAAGGCGCCGATGGGTGTGTACGCGGTGCTGGGCAACCACGATTTCTGGAGCGGGCCGGAGGCGGTGGAGGCGATCAGCGACGGGTTTACAAAAAAGATGGGTGTGAAATGGCTGCGCAACCAAAATCTGCGAGTGGAAAAGGATGGGGAGGCGATCAACCTGCTGGGAGTGGACGATTACTGGCAGAACAGCTGTTCGCTCCACCGCGCCTACCAGGGGCTGGACAACGACTC
>JAOUNV010000084.1 GCA_029880775.1 Nitrospinota bacterium
GGAAAAGACCATAGAGGACAAGGTCAGCGCCGGTGTCACCCACAAGTTCGGGATCGGAAAGCTGAAAGTGAACTACTCCAGTTCCAGCAGGAAGATCGATGGACACTACGAGGAAGGGGCTATTTACAACGCTTACCATTCGGAAGGTTATGTGGCTGGGCAGAATCCGGCGACGGCGTTTGACGACCATCCGATGATGCGAAAGTACGACATCGCCGCCAGGGACAGAACCCAGGCCAGCGCCACGCTGGCGGTGTGGCCATCCGCCACATTCAGCGGGTCCTTGACCTACACGGCGACGGAGGACAAGTATGGCGAATCTGAGATGGGACTGACCAGTTCCAAGGGGTCTTCCATCACGGCTGATGTGACAGCGCGGCCAATGGATCATCTGTCTCTGTTTGCTTTTTACGTAGCGGACAGTATGACGGCGGAACAGGCCTCCAGATACTACAGAGGAGGTGGGAGCAAAGCCCCAATGTCCGTAGATCCTAAAAACGATTGGACCGCGACCCACGAGGACACGACTCCAACCATCGGACTTGGCGCCATGATAGCTCTTATGGACGACAAGCTGGATATCGGGGCGTACTACGCGGTTTCCGATTCGTCCACGTCGATCACTTTTACGACCGGCGGAGGAATCTCCAACGTCAAGGAGATGCCGGACCTGAAAACGAAGCTGACATCCATAGACGTGACGGCCAAGTACCACTTCACGGAGGCCCTGACCTTTGGGTTAGGATTCGCCATGGAGTCTTACGAGACTGTCAATTGGTCGCTGAACGATGTGGATCCGGCTTCCGACGCCATACGTGAGGTTATCACCATGGTTCCCATCGAGCCGGACTTCACGGCCCAAAAAGGGATGGTGTTCATCGTATGGGCGCTGGGTAAGTGATTTAGGTTGGTCTAAAGCCAGGCGCCTGGAGGGCCGGGGGCATACCCTCGGTCCTCCCCGCCCGGTATGGCTTGGGGCATGGAGGAAGAGCGATGATAGCCAGGAGTTGGGTTTTGTCCGCCTTGCTTCTGTTGCTCTTCGCTTCCCCCGCCCTTGGGCAGGAAGACTGCCTGGAGTGCCACGAAGCTAAAGAGAAAATAACCACCCAATCGGGTGTCGTCCGTTCCATATTCGTGGACGAGGACACCATAAAAAATTCCCCCCACGCCAGGCTCAAATGTCTGGAATGCCATCCCGATTCGAAACTCACGGTCGAGATGGACCTGGATATGGAGCTTGATGTCTCCAAACCTCTCCACAAAAGCCCCACTCCCCAGGTCTCCTGCGGCGCCTGCCACAAGAGTGAAAACTTCGATTACAGGAAAAGCGCCCACGGCCAAGCTATGGCCCAAGGTAGCCGGGATGCTCCCACATGCCAGCAATGTCACGGAGATCACGCTATCAGCAAGGCCGACACTCTGAATTCCCCTGTGAACCGGGCCAGGAGCCCATTTCTTTGCGGCGCCTGCCATAGCGAAGGCGAGCCAATCCGGCGGGGTTACCGGATAACGGAACAGAACGCCGCTGGCAATTTTCCGGAAAAGATCCACGGGAAGAGTTTTTTCGGCAAGGGGCTGGCCGTGGCCGCCACATGCGTCGATTGCCACGGCGCGCACCTGCAGCTTAAGAGCACAAATCCGGATTCGCTCATATCCCGCAAGCGAATCATGGACACCTGCTCCGCTTGCCACCTGAAAATCGACAAGATACACGAAAAAACCTTGCAGGTGGCTCTTTGGAGGGATAAGCCATGGGCGCTCCCCTCCTGCGTCACCTGCCACAAGCCCCATTCGGTCCAAAGAAAAGCGCTCTCACCAGTCGGGGTTTCGGACGAGCTTTGCCTGAAATGCCATTCCGGCGAAGGGACGGCGGCTCATGTTCCAAAAGAGAAAACGGAGGGTTCGGTCCACAAGGCCATCCCTTGCGCAGGTTGCCATTCTGATGTGGATCCGGAGCATACGGACCGCCCATGTGTAAAGACAGGCCGGGTGGAGTGCGCCCATTGCCACAGCGCGTTTGGCGCCCAGTACGCTCAAAGCGTCCATGGGCAAGCGCTGGAAGCGGGAACCAGGGACGCCCCATACTGCTCCACATGCCATGGGTCCCATGAGATAAAGTTTCACCTGGATGAATCGGCGCCCACTTTCAAATCCGCTATTCCATCCCTTTGCGGCAAATGTCATGGCGGGGAGGCGCCTCCCGGCTCCATATCCGCCATGGGGGCCAAGGCCGCCGCCGATTATTCCACCAGCGTCCATGGGATTGAGGTTCTGAAAAAGGGGCATATGGCCCCGGCGGTGTGTACCGATTGCCATAGTTCCCACGGAATGAGAAAAAGCACCGACCCCGCGTCCACCGTCCACGAGAGCAACATCCCCACCACTTGCGGTGGGTGCCACAAGGATATCTACTCTGATTACTCCCACAGCGCTCATTTCCTGGTCGAGGGAAAGAAGACTGAGAATCTTCCCACCTGCGCCAACTGCCATTCCGCCCACACCATAGCCAAGGTTTCCGGACACAAGTTCAACCAGGAGATAAACTACCAGTGCGGCGGATGCCACAAGAAGCTGGCGGAGACATATCGAGAAACGATCCACGGCAAAATTCACAAGCTGGGCTATGAGAAAGCCGCCAAATGTTCCGACTGCCACATGGCCCATATCATCCTGCCCGCGTCGGATCCGCGCTCCTCTGTGGCCAAGGCTAATCTGATCCAGACTTGCGGCAAGTGCCACAAACAGGTGACCAAAAACTTCACCGGATTTATCCCTCATGCGGACTACCACTCCATGGAGGATCATCCGTTTATCTATTACACATACTGGTTCATGACGCTGCTTCTCTTTGGCGTGTTCGGCTTCTTCGGGCTGCATACCCTGCTGTGGTTGCCGCGATCGCTGACCCACGCCCTGTTCGCCCGCAAGATAAAGCCCTCCCCCACTGGCAGGTATATCCGCCGGTTCGAGCTGCGCCACAGGATCACTCATATCCTGGTGATTATCAGCTTCTTGTCGCTGGCGCTCACCGGCATGGCGCTCAAGTACTCCTACCAGCCATGGGCACAGACCATCGCCTGGCTGCTAGGTGGTGTGGCGGCGGCTGGGTTCATTCATCGGGTGGCGGCGGTCATCACCTTTGGATACTTCATTTATCACTTACGGGCTTTGGTCCAGCTGAAACAAAAAAGCGGCCTGTCGTGGCTGGGGTATACTTTCGGGCCAGACTCTATGATGTTCAATTTAAACGACATCCGGCAGTTCTGGCGTACAGTCAAGTGGTTCACATGGCTGGGGCCGCGCCCGGAATATGGCCGGTTCACCTATTGGGAGAAGTTTGACTATTTCGCCGTCTTCTGGGGCGTTCCAATCATAGGAATATCGGGGCTGGTGCTCTGGTTCCCCATCTTTTTCACCCAGTGGCTGCCAGGGTGGATAATCAACCTGGCGATGATCATCCATAGCGATGAGGCTTTGCTGGCGGTGGGGTTCATATTCACCATACACTTCTTCAACACTCACCTGCGGCCAGACTCCTTCCCCATGGACCCGGTGATCTTCACAGGCCTGACGCCAGAGGAGAAATACATGGAGGAGCGTAGCGTGGAGTACGCCGCCCTGAAAGAGTCTGGCAGGTTGGATGAAGTGGTGACCACGGAGCCTTGGCCGCCCAAGTGGCGCATGATAGCCTATGCGATAGGCGGCCTATTCTTGGGGATGGGTATCCTGTTGATTATTATGATAATAAGAGGCGCTTTCTTCGGGTAAAGCAACCTGCGCCCTGTGATCACAAAAAAACAATTGACAAATTCCGCCCCTCGCCTCATATTGATATCTGAACACACATTCATATATAAGACAATGAAAGACGATACGATTTGTGAAGTGAACCTGGTCGACAGGGAAAATGTCGAGTTGGTGCAAAGCCAAATGGCCAACCAAAAGCAGGCGATGCAGGTGGCCGAGTTCTTCAAGACCCTGTCCGATCCCGCCCGGATGCGCATTATTGAGGCTCTCTCAATCCGCAGGCTCTGCGTGTGCGACCTAGCGTATATCGTGGGGCTTTCCCAGTCCGCCACCAGCCACCACCTTCGCTCTTTGAGGGACAAAAGATTGGTCAAATTCGAAAAGAACGGAAAGATGGCCTACTACAGTCTGGACGATGAGCATGTGGCGGGGGCTTTCGCCGCAGTGCTGAAGCACGTGGTGCTGGAGCACGTTGTACATCGGGAGGTGTATTAGATGGATCTGGTTATCGGCTCCCTATCCTCATCCTGGGCAATACTGGAGGACTCGGCCATATTCCTGCTTGTCGGGTTTTTCCTGGCGGGATTGGTGAAGGTCTTCCTGCCGCTGGATCTGGTGAAACGCAAACTGGGCGCCGATGGTTTCGGCTCTGTGTTCAACGCCGCCCTGGTGGGCATTCCCCTTCCATTATGCTCGTGCAGCGTCATTCCCACAGCCGCGTCCCTACGCTCCAGCGGCGCGTCCAAAGGCGCCACCAGCGCATTCCTTATCTCCACTCCTGAGTCGGGTGTGGATTCCATAGCAATTACATACGCCCTGCTGGATCCGGTGATGACAGTTTTTCGCCCCGTGGCCGCGTTCGCCACCGCTCTTTTCGCCGGAGTGATGGAGAACCTTATCGGCGACAGGCAAAGCGGGTCTGCGACGCAAATGGAGGATGTCTGCAAGGACGATTGCTGCTCGGATAATTGCGAGTTGAACGACGAGAATGAGCATGAGCGCCCAGCCTTGAAGAGTAAATCCCCCAGGGGGAAGCTTGCGACGTCGTTGCATTTCGCTTTTGTGGAGCTGGTGGACGATCTTGTCGGCTGGCTGTTGATCGGCATCCTGGCCGCCGGCATGATGGAGGCGCTGATCCCTGATGATTTTTTCGCTCAGTTCGCAGGCGACGGATTCCTCTCCATGCTGGTGATGCTGGCCGCAGGAGTCCCCATGTATATCTGCGCCACCGCCTCCACACCACTGGCCGCAGCGCTGATGATAAAGGGGCTTTCCCCCGGAGCGGCGCTGGTGTTCCTGCTCTCCGGCCCGGCCACCAACATCGGAACGCTGGTTATCATCAGAAAGCTTCTGGGGACCAGATCGGTAGTCATATACCTTTCCGCCATCGCTGTGGGTTCGCTGTCGGCGGGGCTGGCGCTCAACGGAATATACCATGCCCTGGAGATAGACGCCACAGCAACCATCGGCAAGGCGACCGAGGTTTTCCCCCACCAGGTCGAATTAGCGGCGGCTCTTATATTCTCAGCGCTGGCTCTACGGTCATTCGCCAGCGGGCTTATGGACAGATCCTTAAATTCCACGCAGGGGAAGGCCGTGTAGCGGCCTATTTCGCCCTTTCCATATATTTTCCCTCGGCGGTGTCCACCCGCACTTTCTCCCCCTCCTCTATAAACGCTGGCACCTGCACCACTTTGCCAGTCTCCAGGGTGGCCGGTTTGCTTTGGCTTGTGATGGTGGCGGTTTTCATGAGTGGGTCAGTTTGGGTGACGGTCAATTCCACTGCGCGCGGCAGCTCGATACCGATTGGCTTTCCTTCGTTGAATTCTATTTTAACCTTCGTATTGGGAACGAGGTAGTCCATGGCGTCTCCTAGAGTGTCTTTTTGCAAAAACATTTGCTCATAGGTCTGCAGGTTCATAAAGCAAAACCCGGCGGTATCCTCGTACAGATACTCCATCTCCACCTGCTCCAGCACGGCGCGTTCCACCTTTTCCTCGGTGCGAAACCGCACTTCCGTCTGGTTGCCCTGCGTCAAGTTGCGCATCTTCACCTGAGCGTAAGCGCCCCCCTTGCCCGGCTTGACGGTCTCGAAAGTCATGACACGCCAGATATTTTTATTATGATTTATTATCATGCCAGGCCTGATGGAACCGGCGTTTATATATATTGCCATGATACTTGGTGTCTCCAGAGTTATTGTGATCAAGCGCTGAAACGAAGCCGGTATGATACATATCTTTTCCCGTCTTTACAAGGGGGGCAAACTGTTGGGATAACTCTTTATCGCCGCTACAGAATCCAACTGTAATGGTAGATCATGGCCCCGAGCAACCGCAGCGCCCATGAGCGCTGGAGCGGCTCCAGGTCATCCACAACACGGCTGTCTTCACCATAGTTTTTGTAAATTTCAGAAAACTGGGCCACCACCCCAGGATCCCTGACCACCAGGTTGATCTCCAGGTTCCAGTAAAAGCTCATTGAGTCCAGGTTCGCCGTGCCGGTTGTGACCCAGTCGTCGTCGATAATAGTGAATTTGGAGTGGAGCATTTCCCTGTTGTATCGCATTACCTGCACTCCATGCCGCATCAGCCGGCGCAGCGGCGTCCATGCGGCCAGGTCCGCTATCAACACATCGGAGCGCTCCGGAAGCGTTACCCGCACATCCACCCCGCGTCTGGCGGCATGAATCAAGGCCTTGATAATTTTTCTGCGTGGTATGAAATACGCCTGGGCGATCCATATCCTCTTTTTTGCCCTGTTGATGGCGTTCAAATGCATTTTTTTTATAGGATAATTCTGGAATTGGGGACGGCTGTCGCACACCTGGATCCGTTTGGTGGTAAGCTCCTCAAACTTTACAGGCTTTGGCCTGGACGCCCCCTTTTTCCCAATTCCGTCGAAGGACGCCTGCAGCACGGCGGCCACGTTTCCCTCGCCGCGGATGGTGATATCTTCCCACTCAAGAAACCGCTCCCCTACGTTCATCCCGCCCAGATAATAGATTTTCCCGTCAAGCACCACCAGCTTGCGGTGATTGCGTCTCATCATGGCGCGAAATGAAAATGGACCCGGCCTTTTGCCAGGGTTCACCGGGTTATACTCGATCACACGCACGCCGGCGGCGGATAATCTATCAAAGTAATGAGAAGGTGTGGAGATCGACCCCACAGAATCGTAAATAAGATCCACAGCCAACCCCTCGGCGGCTTTGCGTATGAGCAGGGAGGAGAACTCTATGCCTATGCTGTCGTTTTCCACGATATACATCTGGACCTGGACGGAGAACTTGGCCTGTTGTATATCCTCGAACAGACGGCTGTAGTATTCATCCGCTGTTTGGATAATCTCTATCGCCGAGGAAGGCATATTCACCTACCCATCCCCCGGGCCAGCCGCTAACGAGCCCCGATCCGGTCAGCCACCCGCTTTACTCCCTCGGTGGCGTCGGCTCGGTACGCTGTGAAATTTTCCACAAACAGATCCACCAGTTCTCGCGCCTTTTTGTCGTATGCGTCTTTATCCGCCCAAGTGTCCCTAGGTGACATTATTCCCTCCGGCACACCGGGCGCTTTAGCGGGGGCCATGAATCCGAAGTTGGGATCCTCCACCGATTCCACTTCGTCAAGTTTCCCCTAATAGCGGCATTTAGC
>JAOUNV010000477.1 GCA_029880775.1 Nitrospinota bacterium
CCCCGGCGTTGAGGGCAAAGAGTCGGCTATCAGGTAGCCCGCCGGGTGGGTGATCGGCCTGATTTTCATTGCCCCGCAACGGAGGTTATTGGCTAGAATCGGGATATGAGTATTTACTGCCGGAGACTGCATGTGCTAAAAAAAATTAAGTTATTGCATACTTCGGACGATTTGGTATCATAACCAGCTATAGGGAAGAAATACATAAACCTGTAAGGTCTCCTGCGTCAGGGGAGGCCAAGAGGAATACATAAAGCGGGAGGCTTCATGCATAGAGGGAAAAAAACATTAATCTTGATCGCCTTTTTGGCTCCCATGTTGGGGCTTGCTCTTCCGGCAATGTCGCAGGAGGGAATCGAAGGCGGAACAGGGCTGATTTTTATCGACAAGGCCATAACACCAGCCCATGGTGGCTTTGCGTTCGGGGCCTTTTATTTCCAGTCCGATCTTAGCGAGGCCGATCCTAAGACATCTTTCACCAGCTACGGTGTTTCCGCGTCCGCTGGCCTTTGGGACAAAGTGGAACTGACGCTGCTTCTTCCCTTCGGCGATTTAAAACCGGATGGCCACAGCACTGGGACTGGATATGAATTCCACGAGGAGAGCGGCCAGATGGACGGCATGTTCAAGGTCAAATATAATTTCCACAGCCCAAAAGGCGCAGAGGGTGTGGATACCAGGTTTCGTTACGCCCTCCTGGGGATTATGACCCTTCCCTTGGGTGACGAGAATACCCATCTGGGATCTGGCAAGTCGGACCCCGGCCTGGGCTTGGTGATAGACAAGGAATACGACAACATTACTTGGCACTTCATGGGCGTGTATATGAACTACTCCGGCGAGGGGCAGGACCCCGCCCTGAATTATGGCGCCGGGTTCGAGTTGCAGCTTATTCCCCACTCCATAAGCCTGGCTGCGGAAGTGAGCGGCCGAGTGTGGAGCAAGCAGGTGATGCACAGGACCGATAATACCAAGCAGAGCGTGGCGTTGCGGGCCCACTTCGGTCATCCTGGTGAAAGCTCCGTTGTGGGTAGCGCCTTCCTGGGATACAGCTCCTGGGGCGGTGGCGCCGGCGAGGGAAGCCCGAATACACTGGGCGCCGTGGGTGTCACCCTGGAGTTTGGGAACCACCACCGAAGTGACGACCATGGAGGCGATTATGGCGACGAGCATGGCAGGGACGCTGGCCCGGTGGCCGGTGGTGATCGCAATATAATAGTGGCGATGGAAGTTGTCCATTTTATGTTCGACAGCGCGGTGCTGACCGACGCCGCAGTGGCCAGCCTGAAGCATAACGCAAAGGTGTTCCGGGACAACCCGCTGGCCAAGGTCATCCTGGAAGGGCATGCCTGCTCCATCGGGCCAAATGGTTATAACTATGACCTGGGCTTAAGAAGAGCCAGGTCGGTGAAGAAATTCCTGGTCAAAGATCTGGGAGTGAATACCGACAAGGTGTTTGTGGTGATGAGCCAGGGCGAAGAGAAACCGGCCAAGAGCAACAAAACCAGGGCTGGAAGATCGTACAACCGAAGGGTCGAGTTCCTGAAATAAACGTGATATCCGCAAGGCGGCGATGGGAAGGGAGCGTTCCTTTTCTGCGCCGCCTTGTTTAATATGAACAGCCCCAGCCGGGCCTGGGGGCCAGTTGGTTTCAAGTCAGCGAACAGGTGTATAAGATGCCGCATGGAACCGCTATCTTGCCTATGAGGCGTGTATTGCATACCGCCGCATGCCTTGTTTTTATCATGGCTCCTGCGGCTGCGGCCCAGCAGAACCACCCCAATCTAGACGAGTACGTCTGCGTGGTTTGCCATACGGACCTGGAGGATGAGGTCCTGACCCCCCCTGTGAACGACTGGAAGGAGTCGGTCCATTTCGAAGCGGGGATCATGTGCGCAGACTGCCACGGAGGCAATCCCGCCGATGAAGAAAACGCCATGGAGCCATCGGAGGGATTTGTGGGGAAGCCTGAGCCGAAGGATATATCGAAGTTCTGCTCCAAGTGCCATTCCGACGCGAAGATGATGCGGGCGTTCAACCAGCGCTCCGACCAATATGGCCTATACGCCGCCAGTGTTCATGGGCGAAAAAACTCGGCAGGCGACGAAGCCGCCCCCACCTGTGTCAGCTGCCATGGTAAGCACAAGATTTTAAGAGTGAAGGACCCGAAGTCAACGGTTCATCGAAACAACATCCCCCAGACATGCGGCGGATGCCATGCGAACAAGGATGTGTTCGGTCCGCGCAAAAAGCCGCATAACCAACTGGAGCTATATAAAAAGAGTTGGCATTACGAAAAGTTCAGCCAGGGTGATCTGTTGGTGCCCACCTGCAAGGACTGCCACGGCAACCATGGCATCCTCCCCGCCCGCTCCGAGAGAACCCAGACGGTGTGTTTCAATTGCCATGCCGCCCAGGCGGAGAACTACAAAGCCAGCGGGCACTGGGCCGCATTCAAAAAACAGGGGGAGCCGACCT
>JAOUNV010000480.1 GCA_029880775.1 Nitrospinota bacterium
GGGAGCGCCGGGGCCGAGGGACGGGAAAAGTTTTTGGGCGGTCCTAACATGGACAGCTATTCCGCCGCCTCGCGGGACTATACCCAGTCGCTTGTGGATTCGCTCGACGCGGAGCTCGGCTGGCTGAAAAGCAACGCCGATTCCCAGGAGGTGAGCCTGTTCGAACTGGACGAATTTTTCAAGGACCAATCCTCACTACTGGCCCACACACCTTCGATCTGGCCAGCGAAAGGTTATGTCACGTCGACTTTCGGATACAGGCGGTCGCCTTTCACCAAACGGCAGGAGATGCACGAAGGGCTGGACGTATCCACCCAGGTGGGAAGCCCCATTTTCGCTCCGGCCAAGGGGGTGGTGATCCGCTCCTTCTACCACAAGGGGTATGGCAATTTGGTGGAGATCGACCACGGCTATGGTGTGGTGACGAGATATGGGCATAGCTCCCGCAATCTGGTCAAGTCTGGCCAACTGGTGAACAGGGGAGACATGATAGCCGAGGTGGGGAACACCGGGCATTCCACAGGCCCCCACCTGCATTACGAAGTCCTGCTAAACGGCGTACCGGTCAACCCGGATCGATATATTCTGGAAGAGTAGGGGCGAAGGCCCGTCTCTCTTCCCCGGCCCACGCCCAGGCGTTCGGGCCTTTTTTTTTAACTTTCTATTGAGCGGGTCCTCATGTTGACTCTTAACCTCCCGAACAAAATCACCCTATTTCGTATTTTCATGGTTCCCCTGTTAATCGTGTTTCTGATCTCGCCATCCAAGCTTTCATGCTCGTTGGCGGCGCTGGTTTTCGCCCTGGCCGCCGCTACAGATTGGTTGGACGGCCATCTGGCGAGGGTGACGAACCAGGTCACAGTCTTGGGCAAGCTGCTGGATCCGATCGCGGACAAGCTGCTGGTGGTCTCCGCATTGGTGCCCTTGGTGGAGCTGGATCGGGTGTCGGCCTGGATAGTGGTGTTGATTCTGGGAAGAGAGTTTGCCGTGTCCGGCCTTAGGATGATAGCGTCAAGCCAGGGGATTCACATCGCCGCGGGGAGCCTGGGTAAATACAAGATGGCCGCGGAGGTGGTGGCCATCATGGCCCTGATACTGAACTTCATTCCGTTTTTCAACTTCATCGGGCAGACCAGCATTCTGGTGGCCATGATCCTTTCCGTGGTTTCGGGGATCGGCTATTTCGCCCAGTTCTGGGGGCAGGTGGATCCGGAGAAGATTCTTTGGGTGTGACCCTTTCACAGGCCGCAGGCGGCGTTCAGGCCGCAGGCGGCGTTTCAGGCCGTAGGCGCGGCGTTCAGGCCGTAGGCGGCGCGTCAAGCCGTAGCAGGGGGCGCCGAGCTACTGTCCCGATTTTCCGATCATGCCAGCGCCGCCAGGGTAATCAGGCCAAACGAACACCACAGGTTTTTTGGATTTTGCCATCCGCACCACGTCATAAGGCCAGCTTTTCCCCTCTTCGACTTTCGCCTCTTCGCCAGGCTCGGCCAGCCCCACCTGCGCTTCAATGGCGCCTTCTTTATCCACCACTTTAAACACGCTCACAGTGTGGCCTCCCGTGGGCTTTTCCCCGGCGAAGACCACCAGCAGCCGCGTATTGCTCCAGTCGAACACAGGCGCGAGGGAAGAATTCACTTTCAGGCGAACCAGCAGCTTATGGTAGGCTTCTTCAGACTCGACAGTGGTCGCTTCTCTGGCCGCCGGACTTTCCGGGGCGGCGTCTGGGAACCGGACCGGATAAAAAGCCAACAACTGGTTGGCGTAAACAGTAACCTGATTTTCATCCACCCGGTAATATTCGGTGGGGGTGTTTTTGACTATATCGCTGACGGCATTGTC
Source organism: Nitrospinota bacterium (assembly GCA_029880775.1). Classification (GTDB taxonomy): domain Bacteria; phylum Nitrospinota_A; class UBA7883; order UBA7883; family UBA7883; genus JAOUMU01. Next base: position 1,840 of record JAOUNV010000480.1, read on the forward strand.
CAGGCAGACGCGGATCGCCTCTTCCACCCCGGTGTTCTGGAAGCCGCCCAGGCCCACGCCGGTTCGTGACCAGCCACCGCCGACACCTCCTATGACACCGCCACCCCATTTCTTGTATCTACCTTCCACAGAATTGGCGTAGACGATTCGGCCCGTGGCGGCGTCTACAACCTTAATGTCTATGGCGACGTGGCTTTCCTTGTATGTAATAGCGCCCACCGGAGAGTTGTCGTTGGCCATGGCCACCGCCAGGGAAGCGCCAAAGGTCACCACACCCAGGGCTATGCCACCGGCGCCCATATATTCAGGCTCAAACTCCGTCACCGCCCCCATCACCAGCAGGTCGGCCCCTTCCAGTTCCCCGATCACCGCTGCGGTCTTCTCGGAAACGCGGCCCGACGCGGCGAAATCCTGCTCGGTGATAACGGCGTCCAGATCCTGCCGATCCAGCACTATGAACCTGTTGGAATGAAACAGAACCGTGGAAAGCATGTCCGATATGCCGGAGCCGATCTCTGCGCTGCCCTTGGCCGCTTTGTTCACGAATTTGGTCACCGCGATCCGGGCCTTGGGCCCGTTATATCTCGCCTCCTTGACGCTCTTTATGTCCGGCCCGCTGGTGTAG
>JAOUNV010000085.1 GCA_029880775.1 Nitrospinota bacterium
AAGAGGGAAAGGTTGTCGCGACAACCTTTCCCTCTTGGGGTCTCTCTTTAGCGGAATCAGGGATAATAATGCCTCCCTTTACTGTTTCCTCCGCGTCCGCCGGCTTTATCAAGACCCTGTCATTCAACGGCCTGATATTCACTGCCATTCTATTCTCCTTTAAATCAGTTAGTTGTGTATGCGCAGGCTAGTTACCTGGCGCAGTTTATTCATTTCGCGTCTTGCTTATGAAGACAAAATGCCCTTTTCTTAGCGCTCATACCCATCGGGCGCTAAGTATTGATAGTATCACAAAACCAAAATGGCAAGGCGGAAATGAAAAAAATGTGAAATAGCTGAACGGAGAAGGGAGGGTAGGCAGTATATTGCTGTTTTTACAAATACTTAAGGCAGATCACCGCCTGCTGGGATGAGTGAGCGAGTATGTGATTTTAGCCATTATCTCTGTGTCCTCGGTCTGGATGAAGAACTGGTCATGCATCAGGGTCACTTCGAAAACTCTGGGGAATATGTCGGTTGCGGTCTGGTCCATAAGGTAGGTGCATAGGATGGTCATGGGGTGTGTCTTGGATACTTTCGCGATGCCGTTTTCCACTTCCAGGAGGGGATGATGTTTCCCATCACAGCAATCGATATGCTTGGCTCCGGTGCCCACCAAGCCGCTGAATCCGTTCTTTATGGAGAGGTCGGCGGCCGATTGCCATTTCTCCACCACTCCAGCCACGCCGCCACTTCTGTACAGCCCGCTCATGTTGGCGATCACCAGCGCCCCTTTGGCCTCCATCTCCTCCACATCGATCTTCAGCGAGGAGAGGTGCCGCCTGATGTCGTCCGGATGCTGCCACCAGCAGGCCTTGAAAAAGCATGCGTCTGGATATTGCTCCAGGGCGGCGGCGAAATAGGTGAGTTCGAAATCGAGGATATCCTTCTCCCGCGTGAAGATGCCCATGTAGTGCCCGTTCTGCAAGGCCAGGCTCGCCAGCCCCTTGAACGTATCGGTCTGCTGGGGAGGGGTGCCCCCTTCCATGAAAGTGGCCAGTTTCTTCCGCTCTATCCTCCATGAGGGGCCGATTTTCACAGCGGGCAACACACCCTGTCGGCACATCTTGTATATAGTGTTGGTGTGCGTTTTAAGTATCAACGCCACTTCTTCAACTGTAAGAAAGTCCATAATTAATAACGACACAGAAGACTTGTTTTTGATAACTGACACTGAAAGCGCAAATAACCTTGGGATTATTTCTTGAAAGCCGGGCTGCGGAACATTAAATTCCAGAGCCTGGCTTCCCGCGCGCTAACGATGGCTTTTCATCAATGTTTTAACCGATATCCCCCTAGTTTGATTATTCTAAAGCATATCAAACGAAAAACTAAGCCATTTTTTCGTTCACTCCAATTCGCCTGTCGCCACCCGGGACGATGGGTGGCTATGCTCCGGTGGTTTTCACTTTCTTTTTATTTTTCCGCTTTCCTTTTTGGGCGGCCAGAAACTCAATGAGCTCCTGGCTGGGTAAAGCGGGGGAAACCAGGTAACCTTGCGCCTCATCGCAGCCGATTGACCTGAGGTATTCGAGCTGCTCGACGGTTTCCACCCCTTCGGCGATGACCTTCAACCCCATGTTGTGGCCGATGGATATGGTCGCCTTGGCGATGGCGCTGGCGTCCTGGCTGCTCAGAATTTCACTGATGAAAGAGCGGTCTATTTTCAGGCTTTCCAGGGGGAATTTTCTTAAGTGAAGAAGCGATGAATATCCGGTGCCAAAATCATCAATAACCATGGACACTCCGTATTGACGCAATTCCCGCATGGTGGTTACGGTCAGCTCCGGATCCTTGAGCACGGCGCTTTCTGTGAATTCGAGCTCCAGAAATTTGCCATCCAGGCGGCATTTCTCCAGCGAGTCTTTCACCATCTCTACCAGCTTCCCCCGCTCCAGCTGCCTGACGGAGATATTGACCGCCAGCCGCAAGTCGTCGTATCCCAATTCACGCAGTTCCGCCATCAACGAACACGCCCGCGGAAAAACCATCTCTCCGATTTGCAGTATCAGGTTCGACTCCTCCGCCACCTGGATAAATTCCGCGCCGGGAACGACCCGCCCATCCGATATCCACCTCACCAGCGCCTCGATCCCCACTATTTTGCCGGAAGCGACATCAATTTTCGGCAGGTAATAGCATGTCAGATGGTCCTGCTCCAGGGCATGGCGCAAGTTCTTTTCCATCTCCACTCGCCGCACCACCTTTTCATTCATGCTGCTGTTGAAAAACTGATGGTTGTTCTTTCCCATCTGCTTGGCGTGATACATGGCCAGATCCGCGTTCTTGATCAGTTCATCGGCCAGAGAGCCATCAGCCGGATACATCGAGACACCTATGCTGGTTGTGCAATAAAGGCTCTCGTTCTTGAAGGAATAGGGTTGCGACAGCGCGTCGATCATCCTCTTGGCCGCCACCGACGCCTCCTCCTCCCTTTGTATCCCCTCCAGGATAACCACGAACTCGTCACCGCCAATCCTGGCCACGGTGTCCACCTCGCGAAGGCATCCGATGAGCCGCACGCTCATTCCTTTCAGCAGGAGGTCCCCTATATCGTGGCCCAGGGTGTCGTTTATATTCTTAAAATTGTCCAGGTCCATAAAGAGCACCGCCACATGGCCCCCTTCCCGTTGGGTCTTGTCTATCGCGTGCCGCAGCCTGTCGCGGAAAAGCAACCGGTTGGGCAGGCCGGTGAGCGGATCGTGGAACGCCTGAAACTTTATCTCCTCCTCGTTTCTTTTCTGGTCGGTGATATCGTTGAACACAGCGGCGTACTGGATCGTCTCCCCCCCGAAGTCTTTTATGGCGGTAATGGTCAGCCATTCCGGATAAATCCTGCCGCTCTTATGGCGGTTCCATATTTCGCCACACCATTGGCCGGAGACGGCCAGAGTCTCCCACATATTCGAGTAGAACTCGTCGTCGTTGACGGCGGAGCGCAAGATGCTAGGCTTTTTCCCCAGCGCTTCCGACGCTTCGTATCCTGTTATCCTGGTGAAGGCGGGGTTGACGGACTGGATGACCCCATCTTTATCCGTGACGATGACCCCTTCCATGGCGGTCTTAAAAACATAGGAGGCCAGCTTCAGTTCCCTCTCGGCTTCCTTTCGCAAGGTTACGTCCCGGATCACCGCCTGCACCACCATTTGCCCGCCGTAATCGAACGACTTGGCGCTGATCTCCACCGGCATCATGCTGCCATCCTTGCGCTTGTGGGCCCGCTCGAAGATCAGGCTCTTCCCCTCCTTCATTTCCTTGAACGGGGTGTCCGTGGAAGGGTCAAATCCGCCATGGATAATGTCGTCCACCTTCAAGCTTAGCAGCTCTTCCTTGGTGTACCCAAGCCTGCTTGAGGTGATTTCGTTGGCATCCAGTATCAGCCTGTCATCCGGGTCGAAAATGATAATTCCGTCGTGGGCGTTCTCGAAAAGGCTCCTGTATTTCCTGCCGCTGACGGCCAGCGCCTTCTCCGCGTTTTTCCTTTTCTGGATCATCACGTTGAAAGCCGCCGCCAGGGAGGAAAGCTCATCCTTGCCGCCGACAGCCAACTTATGGTCCAGGTCTCCCCGGCCAATCCTCATCACCCCATCGGACAAGGCCGACAGGGAAGACATTACGCGGCTCACTATTTTCCATGCCACGAATGCCGCCAGAGCGCTCACCGCTATGGCAAGGTATAGCAGCATTTTTGCCCTGGCGCCCTTCTCGCCCGCTTCCTCCATAGACACCCGCAGCCTTTCCCTCACCTTCGGCAGCAGATGCGCGGTCAACAAAGTGTCCATCTCCATCCGCCGGTCCTTGAGGTTGTCGAGCAACGATTGCTTTGTGTCTTCCCGGTCGATAATCTCCGCCGCCAGAAGGGCGGCCTCGGCGAACCTGGCGCCGATCTTCCCCAGCAGATTCTTGCTTTGCGCGGAAAGGTTGCGCTTCTTCAGATCCTTCATGCTCAGGGTGAAGCCAGACAGGGCTTCTGAGGCTTCAGTCCGCAGCCTCGGATCGCGGGTGGCCAGGTAGGCGTCGATGGAAACAAATGTTTTGTCTATGCTCGCCTTCATCCGCAGGAGCGGATCGAGAGTCCATTTGGATGACTCGACGCTGCCGATCTCGTCGCTCAGGTGGTTGTCTATCTCCCTGATCTTTGCGTTCAGCTCCCCCATATCCTTGTATTGCTGGTTGGATATATCCACAATCATCTCCGAAGTCCGCTTATACTCGGAGAGTTTTTTGAAAACCCTGTCGATAATGAAGGAAAACTCGCCACCTGGATCCTTGCCCTTGATTTCCTCCAGCCTTGCTTGAAGAGCGGCGCCAGACTCCATCCAAAGGTTGAGGGTTTGCCGGTTGTACCGCCGGGAGAGTTCAAGCACATGGCTGTACATCTCCTCCAGCTTTGTCTTCGATTCCAGGAGGGATATTTCCAGTGGCTCCTCCACCTCGACGAGCTGATTGAAACTTTTCTCGATGCTTCGGATGGTGTAATAAAAAATCGAGCTGGAGATCAGGGTGAGCAGCACAAGGCCACCAACAATCAGCGCGATTCTACGTCTTAACATATTGCCGCTACATAAATATCAACTGGTTTTCAACAATGGCGGATTTATGACAATGCGATTGAGAGATGGAAAAGCTACGCAAGAATCCCGGCCCCACCGGAGAGGACCCAAGTTTCCCCAATCTTACTTGCACCCAGCCACTATCCGGTATTTGACCATAAACCGAACCGGAAAAGTGAGAAAACTCCTTTTAACTTGTTTCTAAACAGGTCAAATGTCCATTTGCATGATTCTTTTGTTTGATACATGGTGCTAATTCGGTGAATTCCTATTTATTTGCAAGGAACCTATCTTTTTGCGGCTCAAATGACACATATTGACATCAAGAGCATAGATAAGGAGAAGCGTCATGACCAAGTCTCATTTTACTGATTCCATGGACAAGATGAATACCATCGAATTTCTCCCGTTCATGATCGGCATCACCTGGATTCTGATGAGTGTGGTGGGTGTGACAATCACCCTGGGATTCGTGGTCTACTCAATCATGATGTAAAGCCGTAACGAGGAGTGTCTTCGGCGACTGTGGGCTTATCCGCTGGGGTGGGGTGCGCCTGTTTTATGTGGGCTTACCGGCAGGGCGATCTCAATACCAAACCTGATGTGGATCGTTGGATTGAAATTAAAAGGAATGCCCCTAAGCGAATCATGACACTTGGCTCAAAACAACAGGCCGAAATCTTGCCAAAGATGAAAAAGGAACATCCAATATTCTTATGGCTGTTCGAAACTGGGGAGCGAATGAAGGCCGCCCGTGCAAAGAAGGTGGGCGACATTAACTTGTTCACCATGGAGTATTATCACGGGGGTGCATTCTCCTACCATAACGGTCAGGAGATTTATAAGCCGTTTCCGAAAGTGCGCGACCGGGCGGCCGATGCGAATCCGATTACTCCTAAATTGGAAGCGATTACCCAATCAGCTTTGGCTGGCCTGGAAAATGCTGGACCGGATGAATGATTGTTTCTCAATCCAAATGGTGGATATTACACTCATAACAGCCTGAGCAGACTATGGAATAGGACGTGCGAAACGGACAATAGGCCAACTCGTCAAAACTCGTGCAAGAAAGACTAAATCCAACGAGAACGACAAATAATACAACAAGTTATGGTGGAGGCGAGGGGAGTCGAACCCCTGTCCGAAAATCCTGAATCCAAGCTTCTACACGCATAGTTTCCGTTTAAAGTCTCGCCCCCGGCGGTTGCCCGAAAACAGGCTCGCCAGGCGCCAGCCCTCCTTTATTTCGCCAAAAAGCCGGTGGGCGACTCTTTTCGGCTATCCCGCTAATCTACGCCCCCTCCCGAACCGCAGGAACTTACGGGGGAGACGGCTGTGCGCTACTTACGCAGCGACAGCGTAGTTATAATCGTTGGCGATTATAAAGTGTGCCACTAAAATTAACGTGGTTGGTGACCACCACGGCGCGCGACCTGAACCCTCGGCATTCCCGTCGAAACCAGAACGCCCCCGGTCTCAGTCCTCAAGGCTATAATACCATAAGCCCGCTAATCCAGGGGATTTGAAATATCACCTGACTTCCCGTATCAGGCCACCTTTGCCGATGACTGTGTATCGCACCCAGTCTTCCCGGCTAACGAATTGCGCCTTATCCCAAGAACGATGATTTGAAGGTGGTTGCTCATCAATGCGCTTGAAAGGAATGAAGAAAAGCGTCTTAGCGGAACAGTGAAGATGGCATCGTGTGCCATTGTGCGACAACTTGCGATAGGATTTTGGGCTATCGAAAATACCCCACTGAAATAATGGAGCGGGTGAAGGGGCTCGAACCCTCGACCCTCAGCTTGGGAAGCTGATGCTCTACCAACTGAGCTACACCCGCTCATCGAAATCGCACCGGTGAATATACCATAACCACATTCCACGCGCCAGTGCCTCACACCGATAGCCTGGTTCCTGTTAACATGCCGCTTTCAACAAGCTCCCCCAGCCTTCCCGGTTTTCGTCCGTTTAAGATGAACACGTCCCACTCACGGCGCATCACTTTTTCAAACGCCGGGTCCACCACCCCCGCTCTAGCAGCTTCGGCTGCCGGAGCAATGGCAGCCAGCCGCCCATGGCGCTCCACTCCGTCCACGCTCTTGAGCAACACAAGTCCTCCGAAGCCTACCTGGAGGAGGATGGCGGTGGCGATGGTGTCTGAGGTGGTGTCCCATCCGATGGGGGCGAAGGCGTCTGTCAGCCGCTCATCCGGGAGAAAGACCGGGGTGGCCCCTTCCTTTAAGCGCGCCAGAGCCTCACTACGGGAGCGCACCGCCACGCCGGATGGGAGCGCATGAGCCAGCTCCAGGCCGAATTGTTTAATGGCTAGGATGGCTTGCCGGTGGGCTGTTATTTGGTCCAGGCGTCGCAGGGAAGACTGGCGCCGGATGAAATCGGCGTATTCCCCGCCGCCGGGGGCCACTACAATTTTAAATCCAGCTTTTGACAGCTTGTCGATTTGCGTCAGCGCTCGCCGAAGGCCGCCGTTTTTGGAAAGGCTGCCACCCACTTTTACCACCCAGCGCAGACGGCGAGGGCCGCCTGCGCCCAAGTGGTTCACTTCAGTGTCCGCACCCGAGCCGGCATGGAGGGGGGGCCAATCCGTCCATCGCTATCCACAGCCGCCACGGTGAATTCGTATTCCGTATCGGGGGTCAGATCCTCCACCAGCCAGGAGGTGGAGGAAGAAACACCCAGCTTTCGCCATTGGCCTTCCCTGGCGCCGCGGATTTCGTATCCCTTGATATCGTGTTCCCGATTAGGGGTCCATGT
>JAOUNV010000481.1 GCA_029880775.1 Nitrospinota bacterium
AGGAACCGTAATCACCGCTTCGGTAACTTTCTCTCCCAGATAGGCCTCGGCGGCGCCTTTCAGTTTTTGTAGAATCATGGCCGATATCTCCGGCGGAGAGTATTTCTTCTCCCGAATATCCAGAGTGGCCATCCCGTCCGATCCCTTTTCCACCTTGTAAGGGACCATCTTCATCTCCTCGCTCACTTCACCCAGCCTGCGGCCCATGAACCGTTTGATGGAATAAACGGTGTTCTCGGAATTCTTCACGGCCTGGTTCTTTGCGGACTGGCCCACCAGAATCGTACCGTCCTTGGTGAACGCAACCACGGAAGGAGTCGTCCTAGAGCCCTCCTGATTGACGATGATTTTTGGCTCTCCACCTTCCATCACGGCCACAACAGAGTTGGTCGTGCCAAGGTCGATACCTATTATTTTTCCCATTGCTCCTCCAAGCTATATATATTCAAATAGTTTCAACAATCATTGTCCGCTTTTGTTATAAGACCGGAAGGTGGGCTCGTCAAGGGCGCTTGTGAATATTCTTTATTTCTCGTTCCACTAACGGCTAGACTATTGCAATGAGAGTTGGGTCCGATTGTAACTTCCAGGGGGTAATTCAGATGAATTTTGGGGAAAGCAGCGCTCTAAACCAAAAGATGATGACTTTGAAACTAATTTGGGGGGTGATCACATCCTCGGTTGTTATCGCCGCCGGAGCTGGATACTTTATCACTACCCAAGGATTGGTCTCCCCCATCGTTGAGGGCCAAGACGCCACCTTGGTGATAATCGCCATCGGTGTGTTTTCTTTCCTGATGACATTGATCGGCTACAAGGTCAGTGACCTGGTCTTCCGCGCTGGAACCGCTAACGATAATGAATCATTCAAGTCGATGGAAGAGAAAATGCTAAATAACTTTCGAAGGTATCAATCAATATGCGTCGTTCGCTGGGCGCTTCACGAGTCGGTGGGAATCATGGGCCTGGTATGCCTTATTTTGGCCGGGGCGGATTTCCTGGCTTATGGCGCGGCGTTTTTCGCAGTTTCACTTTTCTTTTTGGTCACAACCGGCCCATCGGTAGATGAATTGAAGAAATCAGCCAAATAGCGCTGAGACTGAACCAAGGGCTGAATATCGACACAGAAAGCCTGTCGATACTAGATTCCGGCTAATCGATCGCCTACTCCCCTATTTCTTTTTTCAATAGAGCCAAGGCCTCTTCTTTAACGGGTATATTCGTTTCCAACCTTCGTTGCGCCTGCCTCCGTTTTTTCCTGGTGAAAGACTTGGAAGCGACTATGCGCTTTTCGGTTGCCACGGTTTTATTGACAAGGTCAATCGCGGAAGATAGCGAACTGTTATTCTTTTTTTCCAGTTCCTCGAGCACTTTGATCTTGAATTTCAAATCTGCTGCCAGAGCCACTCGGGTTTTTTTCAGGTTATCGGAGGTCATTTCGCCTTCCACCAATACTTTATCCCGCCTGATCTCCTTTTCCAGCATCTTTAACGCGCTGAAAAGAGGTCCTCTGGCCTGCAAAAACCGCGTCTGCTCTCTTTCGCCAATTTCACCTCCACCATACGAAGGCGCATAAGCCGCCTCTTTATCAGCATTGCCGCTATTTCCCTTGGGGGGTAACGGGGCGGATCGATTGCGGAAGTTTAGTGGAATATCTATGTTTGGAAGCGGTGCGCTATGATCATAAATTGGCATCGACATCTCTTTTGGACCACTTTTTCTCACCGTTTGCGCATGTGAAAGCGAGGCTAAACAAGCCACCCCAATTACAACCGACAACGCGATATATATGAACTTTTTCATGTTAACTTGTGTATAATGAGTTTCACCATAATATCATTTTACACCAATGAAATTCGAAATTGTAAAGAAGCTTGAAACAGAGCTGGAAAAGCTCAGCAGGGAACTGCTGGTGGATCTGCCTCAGGAGCTGCAAAAAGCGGCAGCTTATGGCGATCTGTCCGAAAACGCCGAATATGACGCAGCCAAGCAGCGCAAGCAGTTCGTAGAGTCTCGCATCGGCCAACTCCAGAAACGAATCAGCGAGATCACCTCTATCAACATGAACGCTATCCCTAAAGACAGGGTAGGCCTGGGCTCCAGGGTGCTGCTTTCCGACCTCGATTCAGACAGCGAAATAGTCTATACATTTGTGTTCCCGGAAGAAGTGGACCCGGAAAAAGGGAAGATTTCTCTGGCCTCCCCCATCGGAAAATCCTTGGTGGGCAAGGAGGAGGGGGACGAAGCGACAGTAATCACTCCCAAGGGAAGGCGTAATTTCGAGATCGTCGAGCTAAAAACATACCACGATCTATCCCCGAAGAAATAAACAGGGGCTTAATCGCCCCACAATTGACCCTGTAAATAATTCTGTGTAACTGCCCGATTACACTTTTTCCGGCATCCTGTCGGCGAACTCGATCATGAACCGGTTCAGCGCCGGTTTCCAGTTTCTGATC
>JAOUNV010000482.1 GCA_029880775.1 Nitrospinota bacterium
GGGTGGAGATAAAAATGGGAAAAAAACAGTTTTCAAGATATCGGCATTGCATGCCGCGCGGAATTCAAATAAGATGTCTTACATGGCCGGGGGATTTCGATTAACACGGCTTGTATGGGCCTGATAACAATTAGCGGATTTTATATCTCAATAGAGAGTCATATGCCTGCCAAAAAAAGCGCGAGTAAGAGGATCAAGAGGCGCAAGAGGCTGTTTATAATTAGCCCCAAGGATCCGGACCCGACAGAGGGTTGCTGTGATTTCGGCCCCTTGAGGTTTTAACCAGCCACAGGGTGAATAATGGCGCGCCTCCAGCGCCGGGTTCATTCGGGGCTTGGGCCCCTTTAACATTCCTGACTTAGCCGACAGTTCGTTTGTTCTATTTCATCAGCAATGTCACCGCCTTTGGGATCAGGCCGTTTATTTCTGTGGGCAACATTGTCCTCGGATCATTGTCCTCGGCGTATATATCCGCGCATCGGCCATGGAGCCAAACGGCAGTCTCCGCCGCGGCGGTGGAAGCCGAGCCTTGGGCCAGAAGCCCCGCGATCATCCCCGCCAGCGCATCTCCGGATCCTCCTTTTGCCAAGCCGTGATTGCCCGTCAGATTGATCCTGGGCGGCCCGTCCGGCCCTGCGATGACAGTCCCCGCCCCTTTGAGCACCACCACAGCGTCAGTTGCTTTGGCCAGGGCCTCCGCCTCGCCCAGCCTGTCCGCCTGGATATCTGTGATGCTTTTGCCAGTCAGCCTGGCCATCTCTCCTGGATGGGGTGTCAGTATAGTGGGGGCCTTGCGCTCTGTGATCACTGATATATCGCCAGCGATCATGTTCAACCCGTCAGCGTCCAACACCAGCGGTATCTTTGAGCCTTCGAGGACTTTCCGGATGAACCTGGCGGTGGATTGGTCGGTCCGCAGCCCAGGGCCTAACAACGCCGCAGCCTTCCCCTCAGTAAATTTGATGAAGATCTCCGCGGCTTCTTCGGCGATGGCGCCGCCTGGTGTCTGGGGTAATGGGAGCGACATCATCTCCGGGACAGAGGTCTCGAATACACTTGCCATTCCTTCCGGCGCGGCGGCGGTCACCAGCCCCGCGCCCATGCGCAACGCCGCCAGGCCAGCCATGGCCGCAGTCCCCCCCATTCCCACGGAGCCGCACGCCATCACCAGATGACCATAACTTCCCTTGCTAGAATCCCCCCCTCTCTGGGGCATCCTGTTGCGAATATCGGATTCCTCCAGCAGGAGAGCAGCGCAGGGAGATTCTGCTATCACTGTGGAAGGGATGGAAATGTCGGCGATCACAAGCTTGCCAACCCGCGCCTTGGCCGGATAAGTCAACAGCCCCACTTTAGGCAGGCCCAGGGTCACCGTCACATCCGCCCACACGCAATCTCCCGAGATTTGTCCGCTGTCCGAAACCATGCCTGAAGGGACATCCACCGCCACTTTATAAGCCCCGGCCTCGTTTATGACATGGATCAAGCGGCCTGCCATCCCCCGGGGAGCGGAAGAGAGCCCAGTGCCCAGCAAAGCGTCCACCATGACGGCTGAGTGCATGAACTTTATCCTGAAATTGTTCAGGTGACGCTCCTCCGTAATCTCCTTGATTGAGCCTCCCATCGCCTCGAAGGCCTCCATATTCACAGCGGCGTCCCCCTGCAACTCTTTCCTCTCGGCCACCAGGAACACCGTCACATCAGCGCCCATGTTCTCCAGCCGCCGCGCCGCCACAAACCCGTCGCCACCGTTATTGCCCTTCCCGGCAAACACGCTCACGCTCAGGTCGCACACTTCACCGAATCTCTCCACCACCGCCGCAGCCACCGAGGATCCGGCGTTTTCCATCAGGATCAACCCTGGAATTTTTTTCTCGTTGATCGTCCTATCGTCTATTCCGCGCATCTGCTCCGCGGTCACCACCTTTATCACCCCCTCACCTCCATAAAGCTCCGTCAGCCGGAAACAATCTTTTTCATAATCCCCTCCGCCTGGTCCAGAAGCTTTTGCAACTGGTCGATCTTCTGTTGGGCGGTGAAGACTATTTTCCCCTTCTCCTCAATGTCCTCTAATTTCTTGATAATACCAAATGTCTTATCCTCCAGCGATGACAAGGTCCGTTCCAGGCTCGTAATCGTGGCCAACCTGTCCCCGGCCGATTCTGTCTTTTCGATAAGCTCGCCAAAACGAGCTTCGGCCAACCGCACCGCCTCCATTATTTTCCCCGCCGAGCCGGTTTCCTTTTCCAGAGCCTCGATTCCGCCGCGCATATTCTCCACCGTTTTCGCCAAGGTTCCCAGTTTTTCCTCCAGTCGTTCGGCGGCCTTCATCCTCTCCTCCAGCTCCTCAATCCCGGCAGTGGCAACTTCCAGCTTTCGATGAACGGAGTTGTATGTCTCCTCGAACCCGGTGATGTCCAAAGCCTTGACAGCCAGGGTTTCGAAG
>JAOUNV010000483.1 GCA_029880775.1 Nitrospinota bacterium
CCGGGCGGATTCCGCCACAAACCCCCTTTCCCGAAGCCGATCCCCCCTTGCCCGAAGCCGATTGACGGGCCGCAATACATCAAGCCGGACACGCCGCTTCCCAACCCGGAGCTTGGGTTCCCCACGAAGCCGGAGAACCTGATGGTGAACGAGGACGGCTCCCCTGTGCGGATAGACAAGGCTTTCAGCTGGGATTTCCCGCTGACCGCCCACGGCATGCTGCAGAACGTCATCACCAACGCCCATAACCACGACCCTTACAAGATAGACACCCTGATCTTCTTCATGGCCAACATGGCCTGGAACTCCTCCATGAACACAAGCCGCATGATAGAGATGCTGCGGGCGGTGGACGAGGACGGGGAGCACAGGATACCGTTCGTGGTGGTGTCTGACGCTTTTTACAGCGAGCAGGTGGCCTTTGCCGACCTGGTGCTGCCGGACACCACATACCTGGAGCGCTACGACGTCCTCTCCCTGCTGGACAGGCCCATTAGCGAGGTCACCGGCCTTGTGGACTCCATCCGCCAGCCGGTGATAGATCCGCCCCCGGGATGCGAGCCGTTCCAGGAAACCATCATAAAGCTGGCCTCCAGGCTGGGCCTTCCAGGCTTCTGCGATGAAAACAAGAGGCCGCTTTTCAGCGACTACAAAGATTTCATCATTAACTGGACCGTGGCCCCGGACACACCCGTAGGCTTTCTCTCAGGATGGAGAGGCAAGGACGGCAGGGATCAGATCGTTGGCGAGCCGAACCCGGACCAGTGGAACATGTATGTGAAGAACGGCTGTTTCTTCGAGCTGGAGCTGGAAGAGCCATTGCAATACAACAGAAATATCAACCAGGGATACCTCAACTGGGCGCTGGACCACAAGATGATCCGGCGGAACGACCCGATCATCATGAAGATCTACTCCGAGACCCTGCAAAGGTTCCGCCTGGCCGCAAAGGGGACTAGGCCCGGCCGCCAGCCTCCGGACGAGCGCTCAAGAAGAAGGATCCTTACATACTTCGACCCTGTTCCCTTCTGGCATCCTCCCCTGGAGGATCTGAAGGTGGATACGGAGAAATACCAGATCCACGCCATCACCCAAAGGCCCATGCCCATGTACCACGCCTGGGATTCCCAGAACGCATGGCTGCGCCAGATCATCGGGCAGAACTTCCTTTACGTCAACCCGATTCTGGCCAGGAAGATAGCCGTGAACGAAGGAGACTGGGTCTGGGTGGAGTCGGCCCATGGAAAGATAAGATGCCAGGCCAAGCTCAGCCAGGCGGTGCAGCCGGACACGGTATGGACATGGAACGCCATTGGCAAGATGCCGGGCGCCTGGGCTTTGGACCCGGAGGCGGACGAGGCGAAAAAGGCCTTCCTGCTGAACCATCTCATCTCAGAGGAGATCCCGGATGGGAACGGGGGGATGGTATCCAATTCCGACCCCATCTCAGGCCAGGCGGCGTGGTATGACCTGCGGGTGCGCATATGGAAAGCCGAAGAGGAGGGCGCATGGCCTATCTTCGATCCTTTGAAGCCGCTTCCGGGGATGACCCCCCCCACGGACCTGCTTCGCTATTCCACATCAGGGAGGAAATGACATGCTTGCAAAACAGCTAGCCCTGGTTATAGACCTTAACACCTGCGTCGGGTGCCACGCCTGCGCGGCGGTGTGCAAATCGTGGAACACCTCCGGCCAGTTCGGCCCATTGACAGACCATGCCCCCTACGGCAAGGACCCGACCGGCGTATGGTTCAACCGGGTGCAGACCTACGAGGTTGGGGAGTTTCCCGATGTGGACGTGGTCCATTTCCCCAAGTCGTGCATGCATTGCATAGACGCGCCCTGCGTGCCGGTATGCCCCACCAACGCCACATACAAAAGGGCCGAGGACGGGATAGTTCTGGTAAATTACCAGGATTGCATAGGGTGCAAGTATTGCTCCTGGGCCTGCCCCTACGGCTGCCGGGAGTTCGACCATCATGACGGCGTGATGAAGAAATGCACCCTCTGCGTGGACAGGATATACGACACCTCGATTCCGGAAGAGGAGCGCCTGCCGGCGTGCGTGCTGGCTTGCCCAGCCAGGGCCAGGTTTTTTGGGGACATTCACGACCCGAAGTCGGAAGTGGGCGGCCTGATCCGGGACCGCATGGGATACAGGGTGATGCCGGAAAGCGGCGCAAATCCTGGCAACCATTATCTGCCCAGGCGGAGGACAACCATATCTCTTGACCTGGACCAGGTGACCGTCAAGAAACAGAAGGCAATCTCCGTCAAGCGCAAGAGCGCCGCCGCTGACGAGATCGTCATTGAAGACTTCGGCATGGGAGGGTGACATGGTTGCAAACCTGGTTATAACGCCTTGTTGGAGCATTTTGGGAGAGTAATCATGAGGCCTGAATATTCCCTGATAATCCTGACGGTCCTGGCCGGGGCTGGGCAGG
>JAOUNV010000484.1 GCA_029880775.1 Nitrospinota bacterium
CTCCGCCCTGGCGGCGGGGAACACGGTGGTTATAAAGCCGTCATCCCAGGCGCCGGTCATGGCCTCCCTCTTCGCCGAGATATTGCTTGAGGCCGGCCTGCCGGACGGCGCCGCCAACTACCTGCCGGGGCTGGGGAGCGAGATCGGCAATGCCCTGGTGGAGCATCCGGCGGCATCGTTCATCTCCTTCACCGGCTCATACCAGGTGGGGAGCGATCTGGTGAAATCAGCCGCTGCGGCCACCGCCTCCAGGGACGGGTTCATAAAGGTGGTGGCGGAAATGGGGGGGAAGAACGCGGTCATCGTGGACAGCACGGCCGACCTGGACGCCGCCGTGGCCGGGGTGATACATTCCGCCTTCGGTTTCGGCGGCCAGAAATGCTCCGCCTGCTCAAGGGTGATTGTCCTGGACGGAGTGTATGAAGAGTTCGCCGGCAGGCTGGTGGACGCTGCGGCAAGCCTGATGGTGGGCCAGGCGTCCTCTCCGGATACCAATTACGGCCCGTTGGTGGAAAAGGCGGCTGTGGAGAAAGTGGCGGAATATGTGGAGATAGGCAGGAAAGAGGCGGCCACCCTGCTGGCGCCGGGGCCTGTGCCAAAGGAAGGTTACTTCGCCGCGCCGGCCATATTCGGCGATGTTCCCGTGGAAAGCCGCATCGCCCAGGACGAGATATTCGGCCCGGTCTTAAGCCTTATCAGGGTAAAGAGCCTGGGCGAGGCCATTGAGGCGGCCAACAATGTCAAGTACGCGCTGACCGGGGGGGTCTACTCCAGGACGCCTTCGAGCATCCGCAAGGTGACAGATTCCCTGAGGGCGGGGAACCTGTATATCAACCGGGGCATAACCGGGGCGGTGGTGCGCCGCCAGCCTTTCGGAGGATTCAAAAGGTCCGGGTTGGGGTCTGCCAAGGCGGGCGGAGAGGATATTATCCGGGAATTGGCGCTGCCGCAGTCTATCTCTGAAAACATAGTGCGTCATGGCTTTTCCCCGGATCTTCCCACATGATGATTTCTCCTGAAGATCCGCATTCAAAGGCGGCCAGCGTTAAAAGGCTTCTTGCGGGCATGGGGCCGTTGGTTTTCCTCTTTGTCATTGCCAGCCAGGCCATAGCGTATCCGGGAGTGCTGGTGGATGGCAAGCCCGGCTGCTCCGGGTGCCATGACAGCCAGGAGTTCTCCCCTGCCCTGAACATAAGATTCCTAAGCCAGCAGGAGGGCCGGACCGTCGATAACTTTATCAAGGGGCCGGACCGGATAGTTGCGGTGATGCGCAAGGGGGGCAAGGCGGCTTTCAAGCTGGTATTGAGGGACGAAGGAGGCGGGGCAGATGTGGCCGGATGGCAATGGGTGGCGCCCGCCGGAGTGGAGGTGGACGTTCCCGGCGGAGTGAGGAGGCTCGGCGCGGGCCAGCCTTGGGACAGGTACGAGGAAAACGGCAGGATGGTGAAATCCTCTTCGATGACTGTGGTGAGCCAGCGTTTTTATTTCAGCCCGCGCATTCCCGGAACCGAGGCGAAGGGTGTGTTGCTTGTGGCGATAGGCAAAGAGATGAAAGGGCCGGGGGCCTTGTCTTGGAAGCGGATAGAAGTGTTGTTCAAGGAGGCGCAGTGAAGGCGGCGGGGATATTGCTTGTCATTGCAATAGCCATTTTAGCCACAGGGGCAAAGGCTCACGCCATGCCGGAGTTTTCGGCCGGGCCCGCCTTTTTCCCTGACGGCGGCTATGGCCCCGCGCCTTGCGGGAGCTGCCATGGGAACAACAGAAGGTTCAAAACGAATGTTTTCCTGGACCTGCTGGGTGCGGACGGGAAAAGCCTGGTGGGTCAGGACGGCCAGGCGTATGTGAATTTCAGGGCCGGGGAGGGCGCCGAGCTTACTCTGGTGACAGGTCTTGTCCGGCAAGACCTGAAAGCCAAAACGGCCGGATGGTATTTCAACTTGCCGGATGGGGCCAAGCCGTGGCCCGGTTATCTTAAATACGGCATCGCCCGGCTCAACTACGAGCAAGGGGGCGGGTTTACGGTGGACGGGATGGAGTTTAGGGTCTACACCCGGATAAAGGTATACTTCGGCGTTGGGATGAAGGCTGGCAAGACAGAGATCTGGGTTGGCGCCGGGGAAAAACCATCGGACAAATATCCGGGTTCCCTGGAGCGGAAGAACACCCTAGGCCTATCCCGTCTTCTGGTCAATTGGGCGCCGCAGGGGGAGTGAAATGGGGGGTCCATTTAAGATGGCGGCCAAGGCTCAACCCCGCGTGCGGTCGGCGTGAAAAAAATTAAATTATTTTGTTATAAGGATTTTCGTTGCCTGGAGGGTGACTCAGTGGCTAAAATAGGCTGATGGGGAAATGCCCTTGATGCGCAACCCTCAAGAATGCAAATAGCTGTTGCAATCATCCAAGGGTTTGATATTATAACGGCCATATAGTGGATTTTAAACTT
>JAOUNV010000485.1 GCA_029880775.1 Nitrospinota bacterium
TATCTTTCCGTCGGCCCGGCCTCCATCGCCTTTACCGACGGAAAGATAATAGGCGCCACCCTGGACCGGAACGGCCTGCGCCCCTCCCGCTTCTGCCTTACAAAGGAGAACATACTGGTCATGGGCTCCGAGGCGGGAATATTACACATTGATCCGGCCAGCATCGTCCTTAAAGGCCGCCTCCAGCCTGGGCGCATGTTTGTTGCCAGCCTGGAGGAGGGAAGGATCATTCCCAACGAGGAAGTGAAAAACAAGGTGGCCAACAGAAAGCCATACAAACAATGGCTGGACAAGAACAAGCTGTTGCTGGACGAGCTGGACCCTGTGCCCGCCGTTCATCAGCCGGACCATGACTCCCTGACCCACCGCCAGGCGGCTTTCGGCTACACCCTGGAGGACCTGCGGGTCATCATGGAGCCGATGGGGGTGAGCGCCGCGGAGCCGATAGGGTCCATGGGCAGCGACACGCCGGTGGCGGTCCTGTCCAGCCAGCCCCAGGCGCTGTTCAACTACTTTTACCAGCACTTCGCCCAGGTCACCAATCCGCCAATAGACCCGATACGCGAAAAGTCGGTAATGTCGCTTATATCCTTCATCGGGGCGGAGCAAAACGTCCTGGCGGAGACGGAAGAGCATTGCAGGATGATAGAGATATCCCAGCCGGTGCTCACAAACGACGAGCTGGAAAGGCTCCGCCGCGCGGGCAGGGACGGCTTTCGAACCGTCACGATACCTACCCTGTTCGATCCGAAGAAGAAAGGCGGCCTCAGGGAGGCCCTCGACCGGATAAGGGAAGAGGCTGAAAGAAGCGTGGACGAAGGCGTGAGCGTCATAATCCTTTCGGATCGTGGCGTGGACAAGGACAACGCCCCCGTGCCGTCGTTGCTGGCCCAGTCGGCCGTGCACCATCACCTTATACGGGCGGAGAAAAGAACGCGATGCGGTATGGTGGTGGAAACGGGCGAGGCCAGGGAGGTGCACCATTTCGCCCTGCTGCTGGGCTACGGCGCCAACGCCATAAACCCATACCTTGCCTTCGAGACCCTGGAGGACATGCGGCTCCGGGGCGAGCTTTCAAAGGATCTCGATTCCCGCGCCGTCAGGGAGAACTTCATCAAGGCGGTGAACAAGGGTGTCCTGAAGATAATGTCCAAGATGGGCATATCCACCCTGCAATCATACATAGGCGCCCAGATATTCGAGGCGGTGGGCCTCAGCGGCGAGATGGTGGATGAGTATTTCACCGGGTCGGTGTCCCGCTTGGGCGGCATCGGGCTGGACATCATCGAGGAGGAAAGCCTCCAGCGCCACAGGTACGCCTTCCATGAGGATGCGCTGGACTCTGAAGTCCATATCGAGCCTGGCGGGCAATACTCCTGGAGAGCCAGGGGGGAGCGCCACTCCTATAACCCGGAGACAATACACCTTTTGCAGCAGTCCACCCGCACGGGGGACTACGCCATGTTCAAGAAGTACACCCGGATAGTGAACTATCACCCGGAGGAGATGAACACCATCCGGGGAATGCTCGATTTCAAATATCCGGAAAAGCCCATAGACATAGACGAAGTGGAGCCGGTGGAAAACCTCGTCAAGAGATTCTTCACGGGGGCCATGTCTTTCGGCTCCATCAGCAAGGAGGCCCACGAGACCCTGGCTGTCGCCATGAACCGCCTCGGCGGGAAGAGCAACTCCGGCGAGGGCGGGGAGGACCCGGAGCGGTTCAACCCGTTGCCAAACGGCGATTCCCGGCGTTCGGCCATCAAGCAGGTGGCCTCCGGCCGGTTCGGGGTGACTTCCAACTATCTGGTGAACTCCGACGAATTGCAGATAAAGATGGCCCAGGGCGCAAAGCCCGGGGAAGGCGGCCACCTGCCCGGCAAGAAGGTGGACAAGGTCATAGCCAGGGTGCGCCATTCAACGCCGGGCGTGGGGCTGATCTCCCCGCCGCCGCACCATGACATTTACTCCATAGAGGACCTGGCACAGCTTATCTTCGACCTGAAGAACTCCAACAACAAGGCGAGAATAAACGTCAAGCTGGTGGCCGAAACCGGCGTAGGCACCATCGCCGCCGGCGTGGCAAAGGGCTTCGCCGAGGCGGTGCTCATCTCCGGACACGACGGAGGGACCGGCGCCTCGCCCCAGTCCTCCATCAAGCACGCGGGGCTGCCCTGGGAGATAGGCCTTTCGGAGACGCACCAGACCCTGGTAAGAAACAAGCTCCGCAGCCGGATCGTCGTGCAGACCGACGGCAGGATACTTTCCGGCCGGGATGTGGCCATTGCCACCCTGCTGGGAGCGGAGGAGTGGGGGTGCGCCACCGCGTCCTTGGTGGTGATGGGATGCGTCATGATGAGAAAATGCCACCTCAACAGCTGCCCCGTGGGCGTGGCCACCCAGGACCCGGAGCTTAGAAAGGCTTTCACGGGCCGGGCGGAT
>JAOUNV010000486.1 GCA_029880775.1 Nitrospinota bacterium
GGTGGTAAACTCCGCCCATCAGAGTTGAAGTGCCCCGGAAACAGCCGGGGTATTGGATGTGGCTGCGGCAGACCCGGCGTTGGCGGGGCAGTTGGTTTGGCTCAACTTGGCGCCTGTGCGGAAATGGGATTTTTAGAGGTTCCCTATAGTAAATATAACGTCAAGGCCTTAGGCGGCCTTAAGCTTTCCTTTCAGAAAAGGCACTGCAGCAGGACCACGCTCTACAATAGGATTCTTCAGGTTTCTGTCGGATGGATGGACTGCTCGCATGAAGTAGAGGTATAGATCATATTGTTCTTCGAGGCTATATTCCCTTATTTTACTGGCTCTGTCACTACTATATAATTTAGCAAGATCCTCCGCATGTTTTGGAGGCTTTATATAGGGCATGCAACCAGTGCATATAATAAGCAACAAGATTGCGGCTATTATTCTTTCGGGCATGTCACTCCATCGCTGGTCAACCAAGCTACGGCCTGGCGTACCGGTCTATCAAGTTGAAGATCTCTTCGATCTTGTCGTCCCCCTCTCCCTTGTCCACGGCGTCCCGCACGCAGGTCTTCACATGTCCTTTCAAAATCTCCATGTTCGCCTTCTTCAAAAGCGACTGGGCGGAGAGGATCTGCTTGGAGATATCCACGCAATACCTCTCCTCCTCCACCATCTTAACGATCCCGTCCAGCTGGCCCCGGGCGGTTTTCAAAGCCTGCAGGGAGGACTCTTTCACTTCGCACAACATAGCCGCCCCTTACTCCCCATCGCTTATGTTTGTGGCGGTATAGCCCGCGTCGCTGACGGCTTGCTGTAATACCGCATCGGTGATTTGGGGGTTGACGGTTACAGAAGCCTTCTTGCCCTCCAGGTCCACCTTCACGCCGCTGACCCCATCCAGGCCTTCCAGCGCCTTGGTGACATGCATCACGCAATGTCCGCAAGTCATTCCCTCGATATCGATAGTCTTTTTCATGATCCTTCTCCTTTGTCTAGTTGAATCGTTTCAGCCTCAGGGCGTTTGTCACCACGGACACGGAGCTGAAGCTCATGGCGGCCGCTGCGAAAGCCGGCTTCAGCAACGGCCCGCCAAACAGCGCCAGAGCGCCGGCGGCCAGCGGAATGCCCAGCGTGTTGTAGAAAAACGCCCAGAACAGGTTCTGTTTTATATTTCTCAGCATGGCATGGCTCAGGCGGAAAGCCTTCTCCACGCCGCGCAGGTCTCCTGACATCAGTACAATGTCGCCGGTTTCCATGGCAACGTCCGTCCCATGGCCCATGGCGATACCCACATCGGCCCGCGCCAGGGCGGGAGCGTCGTTGACTCCATCCCCCACCATGGCCACCCTGGCCCCGCTTTCCATAAGCTCACGGACGATCCGCTCCTTATCCTCCGGCAGGGTCTGTGCCCGCACCTCGTCGATGCCCGCTTCTTTGGCTATCACCTCGGCGGCAAGCCGGTTGTCGCCGGTGATCATCATGGTCTTCAGCCCGAGCCTCTTCAGGCCTTCAATAGCCTCCCTGCTGTGCGGCTTGATCGGGTCCATAACCCCCATCACCGCGGCCAGGGCGCCATCCATGGCAACCAACAGAGGGGTCTGGCCCTTTTCACCAAGGGAGTCAAGGGCCGCTTCCGCCTGGGATACGCTTATCCCTTCCTTTGCCAGAAGCTCAGGCTTCCCCACTATCACTCTTGCTCCCTGGGTTTTGCCGGCAACGCCGAACCCTGGAACGATCTTCACATCCTCCGCCATGCGTACAGGCAGGTCACGCTCTTGGGCCATCCGCACCACCGCCTTGGCCAGGGGATGTTCGGAGCCGGACTCCACCGCCGCGGCGATCTGTATGATCCTCCCCTCGTCGAACCCGTTGAAGGTTTCCAGGGAGACCACGGAGGGTTTGCCTTCGGTGATGGTGCCGGTCTTGTCGAAAACCACCGTGTCCACCTTGCCCATGGCCTCCAGCCCTCCGGCGTCCTTGATGAGTATCCCCAGCTCCGCGCCCCGGCCGGAGCCGACCATGATGGCGGTGGGGGTGGCAAGCCCAAGGGCGCACGGGCAGGCGATGATGAGGACGGAGATGAATATGGTTAGGGCGAAGGTGAATGGCTGCCCTGCGGCAAGCCATGCCGCCGAAGCGATAACAGCGATAACGAACACCACAGGTACAAATACGCCGGATACCTGGTCGGCCAACCTGGCGATGGGCGCCTTGGAGCCTTGGGCGTCCTCCACCAGCTTTATTATCCTGGCCAGGGTGGTCTGATCCCCCACCTTCTCCGCCCGCATTTCCACCGCAGCCTCGCCGTTGATGGAGCCACCCACAAGCATGTCGCCCACCCTCTTTAGCACAGGCATGCTCTCTCCTGTTAGCATAGATTCGTCGACAGACGTTTCCCCTCGTATCATCACGCCATCCGTAGGGATCTTGGCGCCAGGC
>JAOUNV010000487.1 GCA_029880775.1 Nitrospinota bacterium
GGTCAACTCCGCGGAAATATCCCTTTGAGCCTCCATCAGCCGACCCAGCCTCTCTTCGGCCACCTCCTCCGGGGGGCGGCCCGGCAGCTTCTCCGCCGATGTCCCCTCCTCCGGAGAGTATACAAATCCACCCACATGGTCCAGCCGCGCTTCTTCCAGAAACTCCGTCAGTTGCCCGAAATCTTCCTCCGTTTCACCGGGGAACCCAACGATGAACGCGCTGCGAATAGCCGCGCCGGGGATCGCCCTGCGGACCCTGGACACCAGCTCCCGAATGGAGCGGCCAGTCTCCTTGCGCCCCATCTGGTCCAGTATCCTGTCGCTGGCGTGCTGCAGCGGGATGTCGAAATATGGCGCCACTTTATTGCTGGAGGCCATAGCCTCCAGCAGGTGGTCATCCAGCAGGGGGGGATACATATACATGACCCGGATCCACTCCACCCCGTCAATATCCGCCAGCCCCCGGATCAATGTGGCCAGGCCGTTTTTCTGTTTCATGTCCGCCCCGTACAAGGTGGTGTCCTGAGCCACCAGGTTCAACTCCACCACACCTCTGTCGGCCAGCCGCCTGGCTTCCTCCAGCACATCGGCGGTGGCGCGGCTGTGGTAGGGGCCGCGGATCATCGGGATGGCGCAAAAGGAGCATGTGTTGGAGCACCCCTCCGCGATCTTAAGGTACGCCCAGCCTGCCGGGGTGGTGAGGGTTCTTTCGGTGAGAGTCTCCGGATCCAGGAACGCTCCTGACTCTTGGCCGCCCCCCAGTTCCCTGGCCAGCTTGTCCAGCTCATGGACCCCATACAGATGATCTATTTCCGGGATCCGCTCCGCCAGTTCCTTGCGATATCTTTCAGAAAGACAGCCCATAACCGCAAGCCTGGCATTGGGTCTGCGCTTTTTCACTTCCGCAAGCTCCAGCACCCGGTCGATAGACTCCTCCTTGGCCCCAGTGACGAACCCGCAGGTATTCACCAGAAGCAGATCCGCCTCTTCCTCGTTCAGGGTGATTTTGGCCCCGGCGCGGGCCAGGGTCCAGAGAGTTTTTTCCGAGTCCACCCTGTTTTTCGGGCATCCGAGAGTGGCCATGTATACTGCTATAGTCATCGATATTCAGCCGGAGTGGCGCTACTTAGCGGCGCAGGACGGCGCCTATTGTTTATCCCAGCTCACGGCCACCTCCCCCAGAAGGCTGGAGAGAACCAGTTTCATTTCCCCCGGGGCGATCTTTGCGCGGGGGACATCGACCCTGTAGAACGAGCGGAACCTGGGGTCATATGGAACACTGTTCCCCCAAGGCATGGTTTCCTGGCGAATTTTCACCGGAGTCTCGGAAAACACCGGTCCCTCCGGAGTCTGCACAAACACAGTCCACGCCGGATCGCCTTTGGACAGCCGGCTCCATTCAGAATCTGTAGTATATATGGCCACGTAAAACTGCGCGTATTGATCGTTCTCTTCCTGTTGTTCCATCTGCAGACGGGCTATCTCCTCCGGCCCCAGCCTTTGCGAGTCCGTCCGCCACTTTACCGTCTTTTCACGCAGCCAGGCGCTGTAGTAGGTCACGTCCACAATGATGGTGGTGTCGAATTGATGGTATAGCCTGGCGGAGCGGGTCCACTGGGCCACATGATCCACCATCGGGTCCGCCCCCAGCTCCATTCTGTCGAAGCTGAACGAAGAGCAGGAGCTTGCCAGCAGAAAGAAAATCAGGAACGAGCCCTTTAGTTTTTTCAGGTTCAATTCAAATACTCCTCCAGAATCTTGGCTCCGGTTTTGGAGCGAAGTTTTTCTTTGGCGTTTTTCTCTATTTGGCGGATTCTCTCACGGGTCAGCTTCAGTCGCTCACCTATCGCCTCCAGGGTCATGGGGGCGGCGGTGAACCCGTATCGAAGTTTTATCACATTCCGCTCCCGCTCGGTGAGCCCCTCTAGCATCTTCCCCACATCGTGATGCAGACACAGCTGGATGAAATCCTCCTCAATGGAGTTTTGCCCCGAGGTTACCATCATGTCCAGAAAATCCACCGACGAATCATCTTCACCATTCAAGGGCGTATCCAGGCTCATGTAGGTGCGGTACACCCGCATCACAGTCTCCAGGGAGTTCACTTTCAGGCCCATGGCCTCCGCCAGCTCTTCGATGGATGGCTCCTTGCAATTCGTTTTCGTCATCTCCTCGATCTTTCGGGTTATCTTTTGCATCAGCCCCGCCTGCTTCACCGGCAGCCGCACTATCTTCGACTGGTCGGATAGCGCCTGCATGATCGACTGGCGAATCCACCACACCGCGTAGGTAATGAACTTCACCTGTCTGTCCGGATCGAATCGCTTGGCGGCTTCGATCATCCCGATATTCCCTTCGTTTATAAGGTCGGTCACGGCAAGCCCCAGCCCCTTATAGCGGTTCGCCACCATCACAACGTATTTCAGGTT
>JAOUNV010000086.1 GCA_029880775.1 Nitrospinota bacterium
ATGGGTGGTGGGGGGTGATGATATGCGTACATGGACTTCTTTGGCGCCGGCGTCTCGGATCATTTTGATGATTTTGCGCGAGGTGGTGCCGCGGACTATGGAGTCGTCCACCACCACTACGCTTTTGCCTCGGATCAATTCCTTGACTGGGTTGAGTTTTATCTTAACCCCGAAATGGCGGATCGATTGGGCCGGCTCAATGAATGTCCGCCCCACGTAATGGTTCCTGATTATTCCCTTGTCGTAGGGGATGCCCGATTCCTCCGCATAACCTAGCGCCGCCACCACTCCGGAGTCTGGAACCGGGATCACCACATCCGCCTTCACCGGCATTTCCAGGGCCAGTTGGCGGCCGAACTGTTTGCGGATGGAGTGGACATTTGCTCCGAAAATGTTCGAATCGGGCCTGGCGAAATAGATGTACTCAAAAATACAGTAGCTTTTCTGATGCCCCTGACCGAAGGGGAAGTAGCTGTGTATTCCGTCATCATTGACCACGATTATCTCGCCCGGCTCCACTTCCCGGATAAATTCGGCGTCGATCAGGTCGAAAGCGCAGGTTTCCGAGGCGAAGACATACGCCCCTCCCAGCCGCCCCATGGCCAGTGGGCGAAAACCGTTTACATCGCGAGCGATGATCAGTTCGTTGGTCCCCAATATGGCCAGGGAGAAAGCCCCCTCCACCTGAGACAGCGCATCCACAAGTTTGTCCTGCAGCCTTTGCCCCTGGCTTTTGGCGATCAGGTGTATGATGACTTCCGAGTCCATGGTGGACTGGAAGATGGAGCCTTCCTCCTCCAGCCGGGTCCGCAAGGTGTCTGCGTTTATCAGGTTTCCGTTGTGGGCCAGGGCCAGGGGGCCCCTGGAATATTCGATGGCCATCGGCTGTGTGTTTTTGAGCAGGGAAACGCCGTGGGTGGAATAGCGGTTGTGGCCAATGGCCATTGCGCCTTCCAGCTTGATGATGCGATCTTCCGTGAAAATATCGGAGACCAAGCCCATGCCCCGCTCTACGAAATGTCGGATCCCATCCGAGGAGACTATCCCTGCGGATTCCTGCCCACGGTGTTGCAAGGCATACAGGCCCAGGTAGGCCAGGTTTGCCGCCTCCGGATGGCCATGCACGGCGAAAACGCCGCACTCCTCCTTGAACTTGTCGGGAAGCAGCACACTCGGCTTTTGGAGCTCAGGCGCCATATCGAATCGGAGCTATATCAGCTAACTGCAAAATCAGATCCATACCAAGAGGCATCCGCGTTTAAAAGGCCATGCATTTTTGCGAAAACTTATGTCTGATTATACAACACTTCGGATTCTTCGGGTGCCTGTTTGCGCTAATGGAAAACTTATGGCCATATTCCGGCTTATTCGCTTATCCCAACTACATCTTGCGGGTATGGCGCAAACTATCCAGTGGGCGCGCCACCGTCGCTCGTCCCGGAGCGGCTAACATAGCTCATTGAAATAATAACTGCAGTGAAAAGAAGGGAAAACGCGGATTCTCCAGGCTGGCTGATCGTTTTGCCTAGGTTCTTCCGCATGTTTTTCCCTTTCAAAAATAAAGATAATGAACCCTGGCCCCATTACTGCGGGGGGGGGTTATACGAGATTATATGATTTTTGACAATCCATGCCCAAATAAAATAGCCGGAAAGCCCGAAGAAGTCATACTTAATTAAGGCTGCTTTCAACAGCCGATTCTCGATTTCTCCGCAATAATAGCGCGTTGGGTTACGATATAAGTAAGCGATGCGCACAAAAGACATGTGAACCTGTTCGGGCCGGTTCTGGGCAGATTCGTTATTTATCCTTGCCAAATGCGGAGTCTTTGGTAGAATTTGTGATTCTTTTGATTCAATACACGAGGGACCAAATGGGCAGAATAAATTATCTTTTCACTTCCGAGTCCGTTTCCGAAGGACATCCGGACAAAATCAGCGACCAGATTTCCGACGCCGTCTTGGATGCCATTATAGGGCAGGACCCTATGGCCAGAGTGGCTTGCGAAACTTTCTGCACCACCGGCCTTGTGCTGGTGGGTGGCGAATATACTTGCAACCCAGATGTTAAATTCGATGTGACAGATATCGCCAGGAATGTTGTCAAGGATATCGGCTACAACGACTCATCACTCGGCTTCGACTACAAGTCTTGCGCCGTACTCAACGCGCTGCATGGCCAGTCGCCCGATATCGCCCAGGGGGTGATGCGAGACTCACCGGAACAGCAGGGCGCCGGTGACCAGGGAATCATGTTCGGCTACGCCACCAACGAGACCGAGGAGCTGATGCCGACCCCCATCGTGCTATCCCACAAGATATTGCTACGCCTGGCGGAGCTGCGCAAAAGCGGCGAGATGCCCTTTATTCGGCCAGACAGCAAGTCCCAGGTGACGGTGGAATATGTAAACAAGAAGCCGCACATGATCGACACCGTGGTGGTCTCCACCCAGCACACGGACGATATCACCCTGGAGAAGCTCAAGGAAGAGGTGATCGAAAAAGTGATCAAGCCTGTGATGCCGGACGATCTATTCAAGGAAAAGAAGGTCAAATATCATATTAACCCCACCGGCAGATTCGTGGTGGGTGGACCTCATGGCGACACCGGGCTTACTGGCCGCAAGATCATCGTGGACACCTACGGCGGTGTCGGCTCCCATGGCGGCGGCGCCTTCTCCGGCAAGGACCCGAGCAAGGTGGACCGCTCCGCATCGTACATGGCCCGCTACGTGGCAAAGAACATAGTGGCCGCCGGGCTGATGGATCAGTGCGAGGTGCAGCTGGCCTACGCCATCGGTGTGGCCGATCCTGTGAGCCTGCTGGTGGACTCTTTCGGCACACGCAAAGTGGACCAGAAATTGATCCACGACCTGGTCCGAGAGCACTTCGACCTCACTCCCTATGGGATAATAAAGACTCTGGATCTGCGTCGGCCTATCTTCCGCAAGACGGCCGCGTATGGCCACTTCGGTCGGCAGCTTCCGGAGTTTAACTGGGAGAAGACCGACAAGGCGGACGCCTTGCGCAAGGCCGCTGGCCTGTAAGAAACAGCCTGCTTCACGCCCCCGGTATGATTGGGCCGGGGGCGTTTTTTTTGTCTTCAATCAGTTTGTGCAAAGCGAAATAGGGGGTCAGTTTGCGCAAGAGTATTTGTCGCTGATGAAATGGTGGCTATCTTTTGAAATTATCTGAATATTACCACCGTTCTGTAATATCCACCATCGGCCTAGAAGCTTCGTTTAGATAGTAAGTTCCAGATGAATCTTTCACGATCCCTGAGTATTTAAACGCACGATTGGATCTACTGGGGTATAACATAAGTATATTACCATTCAGATTCCATTCGCCAGAGTGCTGATACTCGTCTCCGCTGTCCACATTCACAGATGTGGACAAATATATGCCTTTGGCAAGAAACTCTATTGTACCTCTATACCAAATGTCACCATTTCATTTTGCCCTATTGGTACGATTAACGTGCTCCATGAGCCGAGTATATCTATCTGACTTTCTGAAGATGAACTACCCCCACATGAGGCAATGGTAAAAAGTAGCAAAAGCGGAATGATTATCTTTTTCATGATCACCCTCCAGTCAGTACGGATTTTCCCCCGGTAAGAAAATTGTAGAGAATTCAGGCGAGGATTGTCAATGGGAGGGGATGGGCCAGGCGGTGGTGCGGGTTACTGAGTGAAGGGGATTACCTGGCTTTCTTCGCTTTAGCTTTTGCTCTGGCCGATGGAGCGGCGGATTTCTTTTTTGCGCTCTTCTTTCCGGTGGTTGGCCTGCTCTTTGAGGACTTTGCCTTGGGGGAACCCGCCTTGGGAGTGGACACCTTGCCCCCTTCGAGCATCTGCTTTTTGATCTCCGCCCGAGTCATGGTCAGCGCCCGGTCCAACACCTGGTCGGCAGTCTTGGCGGAGTGGAACTTCATTTTGTTGCGAACGTTCTCCGGAATCTCCTCCAGGTCCTTGACGTTGCGGTCCGGGATAATGATTTCGAAAATCCCCGCCCGGCTGGCGGCCAGCGCTTTTTCTTTCAGCCCGCCGATGGGCAGCACCCGGCCGCGCAGGGTGATCTCGCCCGTCATGGTGATATCGCGGCGCACCGGGGCGCCGGTGAGCGCGGAGACCAGGGCGGTGGCCATAGTAACCCCGGCCGAGGGCCCGTCTTTAGGGATGGCGCCGGCTGGGATGTGGATATGGATATCCAGCTCTTTGGAAAAATCAGGAGAGAGGCCATATTCCTTTGCGCGGCTTCGGATATAGGTGAGCGCCGCCAGGGCCGACTCTTTCATCACTTCGCCCAGCTTTCCGGTGAGGGTCAGCTTGCCGGAGCCTTTCACCACGCTGGCCTCCACATGCATGACTTCGCCGCCTGCCATGGTCCACGCCACACCGGTGGCCACCCCTGGCATTTCCTTTTCCTGCTCTGTTTCCGAGGAGAACACGCGCACCCCCAGATATTTGCTCAGGTCCTTGGGGTTGATCGCATGTTTTTTCTTTTTGCCACCAGCCACGCTCCGGGCCACTTTGCGGCACACTCCCCCTATCTCTCTTTCCAGGTTTCGCAGGCCCGCCTCGCGGGTGTATTGGCGAATAATCTGGCTGATGGTTTCGTCCGGCAATTTCATGTGGGTTTTGTTCAGGCCATGCTCGGTCAGCTGGCGGGGGATCAGGTAGCGCCGCGCGATATTCACCTTCTCTTCTTCAGTGTAGCCGGAGAGCGAGATAACCTCCATCCTGTCCAGCAGGGCGGAGGGAATGGTGTCTGTCATATTGGCTGTGGTGATGAACATGACGTTTGTCAGGTCCACCGGGACGGCCAGGTAGTGGTCCACGAAGGCGTTATTCTGGGCCGGGTCCAGCACTTCCAGCAGCGCCGAGCTGGGATCGCCCCGAAAGTCTGACCCGAGCTTGTCTATTTCGTCCATCATGAACACAGGGTTGAGGGTACCGGCCTGTTTGAGCCCCTGGATGATGCGGCCCGGCAGCGCGCCTATGTAGGTTCGCCGATGGCCTCGGATCTCCGCCTCGTCCCGCACGCCGCCCAGGCTGATGCGGAAAAACTTTCGCCCCAGGGCGCGGGCCACAGACTGGCCCAGGCTGGTCTTTCCCACGCCGGGGGGGCCCACGAAGCAGAGGATGGGTCCTTTTGTCTGTTCCTTCAGCTTGCGCACCGCCAGGAACTCGATAATGCGCTCCTTTATCTTCTCCAGGCCGTAATGGTCCTGATCCAGGGTATGCTGGGCCAGCTTTAAGTCCAGATTGTCTTTTGTAGTTTTACTCCATGGGATTTCCATCATCCACTCAAGGTATGTGCGCACGGTGGTGGCTTCGGCGGATTCTGTGTGCATTTTGGAGAGGCGACCTAGCTGTTTATCCGCTTCCAATCGCACTTCTTTGGGCATACCAGCGGCCTTGATCTTCTCCTGAAAATCGTTGATCTCCTCAGTTTTCTCATCGATTTCCCCCAGTTCTTTCTGGATCGCCTTGAGCTGCTCGCGCAGGTAATACTCCCTCTGGGTTTTTGTCATTTCCTCATGGGCGGCCTCCTGGATTTGTTGCTGCATACTCAGAAGCTCGACCTCCCGGTTCAGAAGATCGGACACCTTCGACAACCTTTCGCGGGGGTCGATTATTTCCAGAACCGATTGGGAGTCGTCCACTTTCAAGGAGAGGTTGGAGACCACCAGGTCGGCCAGTTTCCCCGGTTGGTCCAGGTGCTGGCTGATCACCAGAATATCGGGCGAGATGGCCTTGCCCATATTGATGACCTTTTCCAGTTGGCCACGAACGGAGCGAAGCATCGCCTCGTCCTTCAGCTCGCCTGGGTCGTCTTCGGAGCTCTTCGATTTATCTTCCGGGTCCGGTATTCTGCTGAATTTTGCGCTTACATACGGTTCGGTTTTCGCGAACTCATCCAGCCGGGCCTTCGCCAGGCCTTGCACGAGTATCTTCACCCGGCCATCTGGCTGCTTGTGCATCCTGATGATCATGGCCACTGTGCCGATGGAATACAGATCCCCTTGGGACGGCTCCTCCACCTGGGAATCCTTCTGGGTGAGCAGCAGCATCATCCTGTCCGCAGCCAGGGCGGCGTTCACCGCCTCGATGGAGGCCGCCCGGCCCACATACAGCGGCAGGATCATAAAGGGAAACACCACGATGTCCCGCACTGGAAGCAGGGGGAGTTCTCCTGGAATTATGAAATCATCGGTGATCTCCGGAATCGCTTTTCCCTTTGTACTCTCTTCTATCTTTTCGCTCATTTTCTATTCTGATTCCTCCGCCCGGGTCACTTTGATTTTACGGATACGTCTTCGCCTGTCTGAAAGCTTTGGTAGCAGTACTCTCAGGAGGCCTTGATGGTATGTAGCCGTGGCCGAATCTAAATCCAACGCCACAGATATCTTGAACACTCTTTTGAATGGGCCGAAGGAGCGCTCTGAGCAAAGGAATTCCGCCCTTTCCTTTACATCCATCAGGTCCTTTTTGGCGCCCTCAATCACCAGCCACATATCCTGCGTCGAGACACCGATATCCGCGATGGTTATGCCGGGAAGATCCAGCTCCACCACCAGGCTGGCGTCGTTCTCATAAACATCCATAGGCACAAACCTGGTCTCTCCCACCAGTTCGCTAGGTTCGCTCATCCCTCCGGCGGCGCGTTCCATGGAAGCAGGGTAGGAAAACCCTGGATGGTACATCGGCTTTTTCTTGTCTTCAGAACCCATTAGCGCCTCACTGGATGAGAAGCCTCGGTGGCTTTTCATGCCGTTGTTTAGCCAAATTCTATCACACTGCCTCTATTCCAAGAATAAAAGAGATGGCAGTGGTGTCACAGTTTGATTTTTTTCAAGTATTCTCGGAACTGATCCCTCAACGATTCTGATCGAAGGGCGTATTCAACCGTGGCGATTAAAAACCCAAGTTTGTCGCCCGCGTCATATCGTGTTCCGGAAAACTCCAGCGCATAGGCCGGTGATTTTTCCAGCTGGCTGTTCAAGGCGGTGGTGAGCTGTATCTCCCCTCTGGTGTCCGGCGCTGTGGTGTCGATAAAGTCGAATATCTCCGGTGTCAGGATATACCTGCCTATGATCGCAAGGTTGGAGGGCGCCTTGTCGACTGGTGGTTTTTCCACCATGCTTCTTATCTGGTGGAGGGCGCCTTCCAGTTCACCGGATGGGTCTATCACCCCGTAGGAGGAAACGTTTTCCATGGGGACTTTTTCCACAGCGATCACCGGCGCCTGCTTTTTCTCAAACGCTTCCATCAACTGGCCAATGACTGGCCGACCGGGGGAGTGGATGATA
>JAOUNV010000488.1 GCA_029880775.1 Nitrospinota bacterium
TAAATAGTGCTTGTTTTAAGTTACAGGACGGCATACTATGGAAAACTGGAGGTAATTCCCAGGACGCCATAGTGGTCCCTCGCACTCTGCAGACAGAGGTAATGAGAGGATCACACGACATTCCAGCGGCGGGACACCAGGGACGGGACAGGACAATGGCCAAAATAAAGGAGAAGTATTTCTGGTATCACATGACCTCAGACATAGAGAAGTATGTAGCCTCGTGCTCAGTGTGTAGTTTAAGTAAGAAGAATTCACTACCTGGTAGGAGTGATATGAACACATTCCATGCTGGAGCACCAATGGAAAGGGTCCATTTGGATTTTTTGGGGCCATTGACCAAGTCAAAGTCGGGAAATGAATATATACTGGTAATGGTCGACCAATATACCAAATGGGTTGAATGTGTGGCACTTCCATCACAAACGGCTCAAGTAACCGCCAAAGCTGCAGTGGATCACTTTTTCAGTAGATTCGGATATCCCATGGAGATATTTACCGATCAAGGTGTGAATTTCCAGAGTGAATTGTTTAAAGCCTTTTGTGACTTGTTACAGATTCATTCCGCCAGGACCACGCCGTATCGACCATCCGGGAATGGACAAGTGGAGCGGTTTAACCGTACCCTCATGGATGCTGTGCGATGCTACGTGGACAAGTCACCAAGGACCTGGGATCAACACCTGAGTGCCATTGCAGGAGCTATGCGGTCATGCGTGAATCGTGCCACCGGCTTCACACCAAATCAGTTGATGTTGGGACGAGAGGTATTGCAGCCATTAGATTTGATGTTCCCTTTGCCGAAAGGTGGAGCAAAACCCAGGAGTGAGCTGGAGTATCTTCTCGACCTACAGGAATCGATGGTGAAAGCCAATGCTCTGGCTCGGAGTCGCTTGAAGACTTACCAGAAGCGCCTGAAGAGGGACTACGACCTTAGGGTGAGACTGCGATCCTTTACAGCAGGACAGATGGTGTATCTATTCAACTCAACGGCTGTGAAGGGGGTGTCCAAGAAACTGGTAAAACCGTGGAAGGGGCCTGGTGTGGTTCTACAGCGTATCACACCAGCGTTATATCTGGTTAAAACCAAGGAGGATACCCGTGTGGTCCACCATGACAAGATGAGGTTATGTAAGGATAGAATAACCCCGTCGTGGGCTCGTCAGTTTCAGGCTAACGTAAAGCACTGGGAGTCCGCAGAGGACTTTGAAAAGAAACCCAGGTATTGCTTCTGTAGGAAGGGAGACAATGGAGAGTTCATGGTTCAGTGTGATAAGTGTTATGAATGGTTCCATGGACTCTGCATTGGTCAGGACAAGCGAGCGGAGGCTAGGAAAAGGGAGTATGTGTGTGGTTTGTGTAAATGAATGTGTATATATGTATTTATGTTATGTGTTGAGTGTTATTTGTAGGCTGGAGCCTTCAGTTGCAAAAATACTCTGATTATGTTCTAGATCATGGACGCCACTTCTGCCTCATCTGCAGCCACAGCCTGCCCAGCCTGGAAGCGCCAGGACGTTGTAAGCAAGGTGCTAGCCGAGACCCGTCGCCGACAGCTTCTGCCTGCCAGTGGTTTGGTCGAGGAACTGGTATCCTCACCGAAAGTGACCAGTGCCCTCCTCAAGGAACTGCTGGTGGGCCAGTACCACGTTGCCAAGGAACAGCGGCGATGGGATTGGGTGCAGCGCCTACAACGGGAATTGAATGGGGTAGCAGATGCGTCCTGGATTCTGGACAACTTGCCCTGCCCCAGTGCGTCGATGAACCGGGTGCAGCTGCCGAGGAAGACCAGGGAGCAGGTCTACGATCCTGTGACCCAGTGTCAGGACATCCGCGTGGCGGCGGGGCAAGTAAAGGTAGTGCAGTTCGTAGATAGCAGGTCTGCAGAAGACCCGGCTATCGTACGTGTGGACCAGCAGTCTGAAGAGGACTGGCTTGAGGGAGTTGCTGACCTTTACGAGGAAGTGAGTGCTTACGAGGATGTGAGTTCTTGTTCTTCAGAGGAGCAGGAGCCACTAGCCAAGGAGAACATTCCACCTCCACAGCCACGAGGGAGACCTTTGCACCATGGAGCCGGTCGGGGACGGAAGTCAAGACGATCTAGACGTCGATCTCGTCGCCGACCCACCTCTCCCCGTGTTTGTGGACCAGATGTTCGACCTGGTACAGTCCCTGTGGAGGTCAGCAGGAAGAGGAAGAGGTCATCTTCGCGGACGCAACGTTCAGCGGAGACAGCGCAGACAGGAACCGTGCGGTGTAGTCTCTGCGGCCACTACTCCAGTACGATCCACCGGCATTACCGCCGTGCCCACCCGGATACTGCGGAGGGCCGGATCCTGCATGTGGCGCAGTCGACATCATCGTGTGGGAACCCCCAAGTGCTGTTGACGTTGGACAAGCCCACCGGCCAGAAGTTGGAAGTCTA
>JAOUNV010000489.1 GCA_029880775.1 Nitrospinota bacterium
GCAAGCGATGCTTTTTCGGCAATGGGGGGGGGCTAGACATATGCTCTTTTTGAGTGCCCTCTATATAGTGATTCTTTGCATTACAATATAAACATGAAGAAGATTGTGATATTTGGCAATTCCGGGTCTGGCAAATCTACTTTGGCCAAGCGACTTTCTGAGCGGCATAAGTTGCGACATTTGGATCTGGATATCCTGGCGTGGGAAAAAGACCGACCGATGAAAAGAAGGTCTTTGAAAGAAAGTAGCAGTGAAATAGAGACTTTTATGAGATCAAACCATAGTTGGGTTATCGATGGATGCTATTCCTCATTGCTTCAGATAGCCATGAGCGAATGTGGTGAAATAATATTTTTAAATCCGGGTGAGGAAGTGTGTCTTTCCAACTGTAATAATCGGCCGTGGGAACCACATAAATACGCAAGCCCTGAGGCTCAAAACGATAACTTGGAAATGTTACTCAATTGGGTTAGGCAATACTCGAAAAGAACTGACGAGTTCTCTCTTGAATCACACCAGGCGTTATTTAACGGGTTTATAGGCAAAAAGATCGAGTATCAATCAAATCAAAAGGGATGAATATATCACTACCATGGAAACGTGGCGATGCTATTTGTCGAATCCGAAGCTTTGACGGAAGTGTTCACTTCATTCTGCCAGCAAGGTGTTAGCGCACAGGTAGCGAGCTCGCAGGTGGCCATAGAGGCTAAGGATTATATTTCCTCGGCGCTCCTCTCTGAGGACTCATCTGGCTGACCAACTGTTGGTTCCCATGGCGGCTCTGTGGCGGAGGGGAGTTCGCGACCATGGAGCCTGCAGGCCGCACCACCACAAATATATAGGTGATTCGGATGTTTTTTTATGTAAGCGCCAGCGTATCACATGCGACTGTGGCGCTTTCCCAATCAGCATCATCACTCCCCCCGGCCAGGCTGGCTGACTACAGGCCCCTGATCATTATTTGCCTTTGATGAGAAGTCGGTTTAGAATCATGCAAAGGGGCTGTTAACACTATATAGAGCGATAATTCCGCTGATGGACGACAAGTATTTTGGCATAGTGATCAGTGACCGGGAGTTTGAGACTTTCCGGGAGCTGATTTATCAGGAGAGCGGCATCCGTCTGCGGGACAACAAGAAGGATCTTTTGCGCCAGCGTCTGAACAAGCGCATTCGCGCTCTGGGCCTTAAAACCTTCAGCGAATATTACAAGCTGGTGGACGAGGACAGGTCCCGCAAAGAGCTGACCGAGCTTATCGACGCGGTGAGCACAAATGTCACCAGCTTTTTCCGCGAGATCAAGCATTTCGAGTTTTTGACAGGTAAAGCGATACCGGAAACTCTGAAAAGAAAAAAAGAGGGTCCTTTTGAATTACGGGTCTGGAGCGCGGCCTGCTCCACTGGGGAGGAGCCTTACTCCATGTTGTTCACACTTCTGGAACATGAGGAAATCAACTCCAAATGGAAGATCAAACTACTTGCCACGGACATATCCACCAAGGTGCTGCAAAGGGCGATGCGCGGCGGCTACCCTGCCACAAAGATGGATAGCCTGCCTGGGGATTTGCTTAAAAGATATTTCGATCTTAAGGACGATGAATACATACTCAAGCCAAAATTCCGAGAGATGGTGAACTTCAGGTGGTTCAACCTTATTACAGCGCGGTTCCCCTTCAAGCACAAGTTTGACATCATATTCTGCCGCAATGTAATGATCTATTTTGACAAGCACACCAGAGAGGAGCTGGTCCGTAAATTTACCGGGGCTATGGCGCCGGGTAGCTACCTTTGCATAGGCCATTCAGAGAGCCTGGCCAACACCTCTCACGAGCTCAAGTATGTTCAGCCAACCATTTACCAAAAGCCGTAGGAGACACCATGAAGCTGGATTGGGGAGACAAGTACAAAGTGGGACACCAGCCATTCGATAACCAGCATCTGGCTATGGTAGAGCTGATCTGGCGAATGACTGAGCTGGCGGAAAAGGATGGGGAGAAGAATGCCTGGCTTGCCTTGCTGGACGAGCTTATCTCCTTGGCGCTTGAGCATTTTTCCGAAGAGGAAGCGGAGCTGGAAAAGCGGGGATACTCCGAATTGCTCGAGCACCAGGATGAGCATCGCAACCTATTAAACGAGCTTCTGGAGATCCGCGGCAGGCAGGAAAAAGAAGGTTCCCAGCCGAGCTTGGAAGTGACGGAATTTTTGGCCAACTGGATGGCGGTCCATGTGGGCGAAACGGATGGGCGGTACCGGCGCCTATTCAATAAATAAGCGCCGGCGCACCCTCCCCTGCTACTTGAATATCGTCATCCTGATATTGGAGAACTTCCCGGTCAACCCCGCATATCCAGAGGTGGTCTTGTCGCCCAGCCCCCAATAGTCAAGCGTGTTGAATGGCCCCTTGGTGTCTCTGGTAACCTTGCTC
>JAOUNV010000087.1 GCA_029880775.1 Nitrospinota bacterium
TGCTATTGACACCACTTATCTGTATTGATATGCCACGAACATTGACATGATGTGTAATGGGGGGTAGGATGAAGCAGTTGGGCTTGATGTGGGGTTAGGGTTATAATTGGAATGCCATCTATAGCGGAATTATGAAAGACACATCGGTTGCGGGCCCTGCTTCGGAGGAAGCGCAGAGGTTGGATACGAGATCCGGCCGGGTTCATGTGGGAGCCCAGATTGAGTTTTTCTGGGTTCGAATTTTTATTGACGGCGCCATTTCCGCTTTTTTTCTTTACCTGTTTACCATCCTGCGGTCCCCCTTTTTCCCGGTTCCATACCAGATACTCATGGTCCTTTCCCTGTTGTTGATGACTCTGCTTTACAGGTCTATCAACGTATACCAGGACAACCAGGACGCGGTTGCCTTTTCCCTGAAGCTTTTACGGGCTTGGGTGAGCGTGGCCCTGACTTTGGTGGCCCTCGGTTTTTTGACAAAAACTTCCAGCATATTTTCCAGGCAGATATTGGTCAGCTGGGTGCTTGCCAGTTTTTCCGCGCAATTCGTCGCTAATCTTCTGCTGGTGTGGGTAGTGACCAGATTCAACGCCACATCGACCGTGAAGGAAAAGGCCATATTGGTGGGCGCTGGTGAACTAGGAGAGGATATAGCCCACCGTGTCAACGGGAACCAATGGCTTTCAACGGAAATTGTGGGGGCGCTGGAGGATGACGAAGACATTGTTTCCAGGTGGTCTGTTGAGAAGGCGCCTGTCCTGGGCAGGATGGTGGACCTGGAGCGAGTGATCGAGGAAAACAACATCAGGTGCGTATATATCACTCTGCCGTTGGCCGCCACCGCTCTGGTGGAAAGCCTCTACTTGAAGCTACTGCCGTTGAACGTGGATATAAAGTGGGTTCCGGATCTGTCCGGTTTGATGCTCATCAATCCTAATATAAAAGAGATCAGCGGCATGGCGGTTTTCTCGCTGTCGGAGACTCCACTGGTGGGCAGCCGCGCGGTGGCCAAGGTGGTCTTCGACTGGTCTTTAGCGGTCATGGCCCTGGCCGCGCTCAGCCCGGTGATGCTGGGCACAGCGGCGGCGATAAAAATATGGATGCCGGGCCCTGTGTTTTTCAGGCAAGTGCGGCACGGGTGGAACGGCAAGGAGTTCAAAGTGTGGAAGTTCCGCAGCATGGTGGTGCCCGACACGGAAAATGAAGAGTTCCGTCAGGCCACCAAGGAGGATGAGAGGGTTCCCAGGCTGGGCCGCTTCTTGCGCAAAACCAGCATCGACGAACTCCCCCAGTTATTCAACGTGATAACTGGCGACATGTCACTGGTGGGGCCCAGGCCGCACCCGGTGGCACTGAACGACTTTTACGACAGGAAGATAGAGGCATACCTTGCTCGCCACAAGATCAAGCCGGGGATCACCGGTCTTGCCCAGATAAGCGGCTTCCGGGGGGAGACGGATACTGTGGAGAAAATGCGCAAAAGAGTGGAGTATGACCTGGAATATATCAACAATTGGTCGCTGGCTCTGGATGTAAAGATTCTGCTCAAGACCGTTTTTGTGCTGTTCTCCAAGGAAGCGTATTGACCCTGCAGCCGGGGGTCGCACCGCGCGCGGGCTGGGGGAGGCTTGGTGGCGCCAATCGGCTCCGGAAGACGTATATTCGATGTAGGGTTGACCAGAGCGTGTGATCAAGGGGTGAAGCCGATGGGCAGATTGAACTTGTTTTTCCGGTTGAAAGAACGGGGGACCGACATCCGTACGGAGATCACCGCCGGGACCTCCACTTTCCTCACCATGAGCTACATAATCTTCGTCCAGCCCGCCGTCCTTTCCGCTGTTGGGATGGATTTCGGCTCCGTGATGGTAGCCACCTGCATCTCCTCGGCCATCGGATCCATACTGATGGGCATCCTGGCCAATTACCCTATAGCCCTGGCCCCCGCTATGGGTCACAACTTTTTCTTCGCCTTCACCGTGTGTGGAGCTGTCGCTGTCGGGGGGATGGGGCTCTCGTGGCAGCAGGCGCTGGCGGCCAACTTCATTTCCGGAGTCTTGCTGCTGGTCCTTTGCCTTGTCGGGGCAGTGGACTATATTATCCGCGCCGTTCCCAATTGCCTTCGCCACGGTATTGCGGTGGGGATTGGTCTGCTGATCGCTCTTCTGGGCCTGGAGTGGGGCGGGATCGTGGTGGGCGCGCCTGGTACCCTGGTGGGAATGGGCCGCGTGGGAAGCCCCCCGGCGCTTCTCACCATATTCGGTACGTTTCTGATCGCGGCCCTGATGATAAGAAAGATAAAGGGGGCCATTCTGGCGGGGATCCTGGTGTGCGCGGCGCTGGCTCTGGCTTTCGGTATGGCCGAGTTCAAGGGGATAGCTGGCGCGCCCCCGTCGATCCGCCCCACATTATTCCAGTTCGATTTTAGCGGACTTCTCTCTCATGCCCAGTTCTGGATGGTGATAGCCACATTCCTGTTTTTGGATCTTTTCGACACCATCGGCACTCTGGTGGGGGTGGGGGCGAAGGCTGGGCTGGTGGACAGGGAGGGGCGAATGCCGCAGGGGCAAAGGGCCATCGGCGCGGACGCGGGCGCCACGGTGGTGGGGACGATGCTGGGCACTTCCACCATCACCTCCTACATCGAGAGCGCGGCGGGTGTGGCGGCCGGGGGGCGGACCGGGCTGACGGCGATGACATCGGGAGCGCTGTTCCTGCTGGCGGTGTTTTTCGCCCCTTTGGCGCAAACTATCGGGGGCGGCTACGAGTCGGCTCCGGGTGTCCGGCTATACCCGGTGATAGCGCCTGCGCTGATCGTGGTGGGGAGCTTGATGTTCTCCTTGGCCAGGGAAATAGATTGGGCGGAGCCGGCCGACGCCTTTAGCGCCTACCTGACAATAATCATCATTCCCCTGACCGTGAGCATCACCGAGGGGATAGCCGCAGGGTTCATATCCTACTCGCTGCTTAAGACAGTGAAAGGCGATTTTTGGAAGATCAGTCCGCTGGTTCATGTTCTTGCGGCGCTTTTTCTCCTGCGTTATGCGTTTTTGATGGGGTGATCCGCCTTTTTGGCAATTCCGAAAAAAATGGAAATATCCCTTTCACAATTCGTCTCAAAGCAATATAATGGGTGCCCGAAGTGGGGTAGATCTCGTTATATTGGCCTTCAGGCCATATGGCGCAGGCGACTAGACTTCGGCGCACAGCCGCCGGGATTCCAAAAGAGAAGCAACGTTCCCGGCCCTTATCATCTTGTTAAAACGTGGGGTTTGTGTTAGTGCTATTGACCTTGCCCTGAAGAAAGAAAAAAAACCTCAAGATTTGGAGATCTTTCTTAATGACCGACATCGCGAAGGAGACAGTGAAAAAGTTCGCCTCCAGAGAAATTGCAAAGCTGCAAACCACCCTGGACGAAATCAAGAACCTGACCGGCCTGACCGCCGAGCAAAAGCAGGAGATCGCCGCCGGGATTATCCCCCTGTTTTACAGGGACCATTCCAAGGATGAGGATCTGGACAGCCTGATCCGGGACTCGGAAGCTACCCTGGCCACACTGGGCGGGGATGTGGCGCCTGTTATGATCAGCCACATGGTGGAGGCGGATATGGAGGCCGTGGACCATTTTGCCAGGGTCTTAGGAGAGATTGGCGCGCCGGCGGTGGAGCCTGTGCTAAAGGCTCTTAAGGAGCATTCCGATGATGGCTATGTACTGACCAGCCTTCTGCAGGCCATGAGCTATTTCAGGGACGAAAGCGCCCTTAAGACCATGCGCAAGGCCTTCGAATATACGGGCCACGACAATCCCCAGGTTCGCTCCGCCGCCCTGCATTGCATGGGCCGCGTGGCTAACAACCTGGATCTGGCCCATGCCACCACCGAGGAGCGGGGCAAAATGTTCGACGCGGTGTTCGCCTCGCTGTCGGCGCCCAAAGCTATCACCCGGCTGCACGCTGTGCGGGCCTTGGGCGAGATGCTGCGCAATAGTTACCTTACCGCCGAGCAGGTGGATAAGACCCACAAAGCCTTGCGGGCGATCCTGGGTTTTGATGATTTCGAATGGGACATCGCCTACATTGTCCGAGCCGAAGCGGACCGGTATCTGCATCTTTGCAGGGAGCCATCCGTGAAATCTACCGGTGGGAATGGCAAGGGAAAATACGAGCAGGATTTCAAGATTATCTCGAAGAGAGAGCTTGTCCCGCAGACCCATATAATGAGGATAAACGCGCCACTGATCGCCAAAAAGATCCAGGCCGGCCAGTTCATCATCATCCGGCCAAATTCCCACAGTGAGCGGATTCCGCTTTCCATCTGCGGGTGGAACCGGGAAGAAGGATACATAGAGATAATCGTAATGGGCTGTGGCCGCACCTCTATGGAGACTATCTCCAAGAACGTGGGCGACAAGCTGCAGGACGTGGTGGGACCCTTGGGCCAGCGCTCCCATATTCGCAAGCACGACGGCGCCTGCGTGGTGCTCGGCGGAGGGTATGGCACCGGCGCTGTGATCCCCACCGCCAGGGACTTAAAAGCCCTGGGCAACAAGGTGTATGGGGTGGTGGGCGCCCGCACCAAGGATCTTCTGATAATGGTGGATGAGCTTCGCGAAGTGTGCGATGAGGTGTTCGTCACCACCAACGACGGCTCCGATGGGATAGAGGGATTCGTCACTCATGCCCTGGACAATCTTATGAAACGAGAGCCGGTTTCCTACACATTGGCTGTGGGGCCTGTGCCCATGATGATGGCTGTGACCAAAATGAATGAAGGGACAGACATCGAGGGATGGGTGTCCCTTAACGCCATAATGGTGGATGGCACCGGTATGTGCGGCGCCTGTCGTGTTTCCGTGGGCGCGAAGACCAAGTTCGCCTGTTTCCACGGGCCAGATTTTCTGGGCAAGGATGTGGATTTTACGGAACTGACAAAGAGGCAGAAAATGTTTGTGGACAAGGAAAAAATCGCCATGGCAGCGTACGGGAAATAGGGAGGTGACCATATGAACGAGAAGAAAAAGATCAATGCCAAGGAGCGGATGAAAAAGCCGCGAAACGAAATGCCGCTGCACGAGGCGGCGAAGAGGGTAACCAACTTCGAGGAAGTTCCCATAGGCTATACCCTGGAGCAGGCGATGGACGAGGCGAGCCGTTGCATCCAGTGCAAAAAGCCGGAGTGCATCGGTGGATGTCCGGTGGAGATCGACATCCCAGCGTTTCTGTCTCTGCTGGAAGAGGGGGACGTGGCTGGCGCCGCGCGCAAGATCAGGGAGACCAACTTCCTGCCAGCCGCCTGCGGCAGAGTGTGCCCCCAGGACAAGCAGTGCGAGGCTGTGTGCATCGTCGGCAAGAAGAACGATTCGGTGGCGATCGGCAACCTGGAGCGCTTTGTGGCCGACTACGAGAAAGAAACAAATATGAATCGTATTCCGGAGATGCCGCCGGAAACAGGGAAACGGGTGGCGGTAATAGGCAGCGGCCCGGCAGGGCTCACCGCCGCATATGAGCTGCGCAAGCGTGGCCACGGCGTCACCCTGTTTGAAGCGTTCCACCGCGGTGGCGGCGTGATGGTGTATGGCATACCCAGGTTCAGGCTGCCGCTGGAGATCATCGACGACGATATTCAGCTCCTGGTGGATATGGGTGTCGAGATCGTTTACGACATGATTATAGGCAATATTCTCACTTTGGACGATCTGGTAGAGAAGGAAGGTTTCGACGCCGTATTCATCGGCACGGGCGCCGGCCTGCCGAAGATGCTCGGTGTTCCGGGGGAGAACCTCAATGGTGTCTACTCCGCCAACGAGTACCTGACCCGGATATACCTGATGCATGCCATCCACTTTCCAGAGAACACCACTCCGTTGTATCAGGGAAAGAAAATGGCGGTCATCGGCGCGGGCAATACAGCCATGGACGTTCTGCGCACGGGCAAAAGGCTGGGCGCCGACGTGACCTGCTACTATCGCCGCTCGCGGGATGAGGCTCCGGCCAGGAGCGAGGAGCTGGAGCACGCCGAGCAGGAGTTTATCGACTTCAAGTGGTTGTCGAACCCGATTGAGTTTATCGGCGATGAGAACAACTTCGTGACGGGGATCAAGTGCGCCGTGATGGAATTGTCCGAGCCGGATGATTCTGGCCGCCGAAAGCCGGTGCCCACGGGAGAGACATTCATCGACGAGGTGGACACTGTGGTCTTCTCCCTCGGTTGCGATGTGAATCCTGTTATCCCGAAGGTTACGCAGGATCTGCGGGTGAACAAGTGGGGAATCGTCATGGTGGACGAGGAGACCTGCCACACCAGTAAGAAGGGTGTCTTTGCCGGAGGGGACGCCATCACCGGTGGCTCCACCATCATTCTGGCCATGGGCCAGGCGAAGAACGCCGCCGTGAAGATGCACGAGTATCTGATGGGCGATTTCAACTATTCGCTGAATGTCCCCACAGACCCGAACGCTCCAGGTATCCAGTGGGCGGGAAGGTTTAGCAAAG
Organism: Nitrospinota bacterium; assembly: GCA_029880775.1. GTDB lineage: Bacteria > Nitrospinota_A > UBA7883 > UBA7883 > UBA7883 > JAOUMU01. The sequence continues at coordinate 6,486 of JAOUNV010000087.1, forward strand.
GGAAAAGATAGTCGCTGGCCTGATACGCTGATACTGACCGCCGTCCCAACCCGGGGCGGCGGTTTTTTTTGGAGGGGAGGCTTAGGAATTATGACTTGCTACTTTGAGGCCGTCGGAACAGAGTTCTCATCGCGAGGTTGCCGCAGCCACAAGCAGCGGTCTCACAATGGTGTCATAGCGAAGACTATATAAAGGTCTACCGACGAAGAAATGCTTTCGGCCCGGCGCTAATGAATGTGTAATAAAATCTGCCAATAGATTCGATTTCCTTCCACGTCTGAACAAGTTGCTCTGTCGGGCCTGGCGGACAGTCGGCTATGGCCAAAGGTATTTGAATTTTTTATCGAAAAGTCTGGTAAAATAAAATCCGATGGCGACAAAAAAGGAGTAGTTGTTCAACGGTTCAAGAAGAAAATGGATTTGCAAACAGACGCTCCGGCGGCGCAGCCTCGAAACTTAAACCAGCGAGTTTTCCTGCAGTCTCTCCTGGTGGCCCTCACTGGGGGGCTGACCATCTACATGTACGTCAACTTCGAGACCTATTTTTCGGTCAACACTCAGATGTACATCGGCTGGAGCGCCTTTGGGCTCTTGTTCTTCATCTATCTGCTCGATGGTTCCAGGCGCGCTCCCTGGCGGATATTTGTCATCCTTATCTCATTTTTCCTTTCCTTGCGTTACATATACTGGCGCGCCTTCGATACCCTGCTGTTCACCGGCGGTCTTGACTTTGTGGGGATGGCGGTTCTTTTCCTGGCGGAGTTGCACGCTCTGGGACTGCACCTTCTGAGTATGGTGATAAACATCTGGCCTCTGGACCGAAAG
>JAOUNV010000490.1 GCA_029880775.1 Nitrospinota bacterium
TTTTCCTTCGCCCAGCCGATGACCAAACCATGAGTGGACTCAAGCACTGTGCTGATGGAGTTCCTCACATCGGTTTCCGCCTCGCGCTTTAAGTTATCCAGCGCTATCATGGAAACAATCCCCACCAGCGCCACCCACATGATGGCGATTAAGGGCATTGTGAACCTGGAGGGGCCAGATGATTTCCAGGTTTCCTCGGTATATCCGTTTGTATTATTGGCGCGGTTCATTTTGGTGTCCTCCCCTGCCCCTTCACAGCCTTGGGCCGGGTTATCAACTTTTTTATTTGAACGGAGTTTGAGGGATTGGCGTTTTTATGGACCTTGGGCCTCGGACCCGGAGCCACGACCCATCCTTTACCCAGGCAACCGTAGCATTGGATGTTCATTTCGACCACTGAACCTTCCAGCCTTTCCCGGTTAACCAGGCCTGCCCCTTCGCATACGGGGCAAATTTCTGTATGAGCCACTCTCCTTCTCTCCAAAAAATGTTCTGTATCATGTCAATAGCAAAAACAGCGCCAAATTCACACATGCTCATAACGGACAATAATACAGCAAGATATCCTGAAGCTCCAGATTGGGTAGCGCAATGGAATTGTCCCGTTGTTCCAAGAATGTCTCATGTGTGGATATTGGATCAGGGGATCAAAGGATCAGGCGGGGATGATAGGTTTGGGCGTAAACCTACAGTCAGTCGGGAAATGGGGAGTAAAACACTGTGGGACGGCGGACCTTGTGAAGAAATCCATCAGGCGATAGCTAAATTCTCCGCATGCTTTATCGGGCTCGTTCGAAACGCATTAATCCAAACGGGACGGCGCCAGACTTTGAGAGACCAGGCTGTGAAGGCGCGGCCATCTCTACAACCCATCCACGCCCATCACATCGACAACACTCGATTTTCAATTCCACAACGGAGCCGTCAAGCCGTTCCCAATTGACAGTTCCATCCCCATGGCATGCGGGGCATGTTCCCGGGTGGGCCATAATTTCTCCCAGTTTTTTTGTTTCTTTATGCAAAACACCAATCATTAACTACTGTTGCATACGGCAAAAGTAAGGCCAGTTTGTGAAATATATATAACAGCAATATAAACAAAGCAATATAGGCTGGATAGGTGATTGAAGCGTATTAAAAAAGTTAAATGTGAAGACAAAGAATTGTCAAAGAAAAGGTACTTTAGAGGGCTTCTAAGTGGAAGGTATGTTGCTATTCCGGCTCTCCGGAAAGACGACGGTACAAGGTGGAGCGGCTGATCCCCAAATACTTGGCCGCTTTGGATCTGTTTCCCCTGGCCTTGCGCATCGCCTCCTCCACGCTCATTTCCTCCTGCTCAGGGTGATTGGGCGCTTTTGGGGTGAAATATTGCACGTTCCCTGTGATTTCCGGGGGGAGATTCCGTCTTTCGATCGATATTCCGCCGCAGTTGATCAGGGCGTATTCCACTGCGCTTTTAAGTTCGCGCACATTTCCTGGCCAGGGGTATTCCATCATGGCGCCGATCGCTTCATCGGAGAATTTTTCCACAGGTTTGCCGGTGGCGGCCCTGGCCAAAATAAGAAAATGACGCGCCAGAAGCTCGATATCTTCCCGGCGGACGCGCAATGGGGGAGCCGTGATCCTTGCGCCCCGGATACGGAACAGCAGGTCCTGCCGGAACCTCCCCTCTTTTGCCTCAATGCCCAGATCCTTGTGCGTGGCCGCAAGAAAGCGCACATTGATCTTCCTCTCGCTGGTCTCCCCCAGGCGGATGATGGCGCCCTGCTCCAGGGCCCGCAACAGGCTCACCTGCACTGCAGGGGAGATATCCCCGATTTCGTCGAGGAACAGTGTCCCTCCCCCGGCGCTTTCGAACAGGCCGGCGTGGTCCTGGGTGGCTCCGGTGAAGGAGCCACGTTTGTGCCCAAACAGCTGGCTGGTCAGGAGCGAATCGGAAAGGCTGGCGGTGTTCACAGCAATGAAGGGTTTGTCTTTTCTGGGGCTGAGAAAGTGGATGGCCCTGGCGATCAGTTCCTTCCCGGCCCCGGTCTCCCCCTCAATCAAAGTAGTCCAGTCGATTCCGGCGAACTGTTTGATCTGGTTTCGAAGCTCCATCATAGCCTGGCTTTTCCCCAGCATACCGAAGAACTTGCCTTCCCCTTCCAGTTGCCGACGAAGGTTCTGGACATCGGAGACATCATATAGCAGCAACATCTTCCTTCCTTGGCCTCTAGGATCTTCTTTAACCTCAGCCTCCAGCCATCTTGTTCCATCCGCTTCGGTTTCCAGCTCCAGCCCCAGCTTTCCGCCCCCACGGGGGTCGGCAATCATGGCCGCCAGTTTACTTTTTTCCTTCTCACCTGTGTGAAACAGGTTCCGCCATGGCGCCCCAATGGCTAATTCGCCATTGATTCCAAGGAATATTTCGGCGCTTTTACTTA
>JAOUNV010000491.1 GCA_029880775.1 Nitrospinota bacterium
CTGGCGGTCTGGAGCACCGGCGGCAGAGCGCTTTTGCATATCTTCTTATAGAAGAGCGGATCCATCGACTTGATATCCAGGTTCATGGCGTCGATCCAGGGGAGCAGTTCGGCGAAGGGCTCCTGGTTTATGTATCCATTGGAGACCAGCACATTGGCAAGCCCCCTGCCCCGGACGGCCTTTGCGGCGTCCATCACGTATTCGAACCAGATCAACGGCTCCGAATAGGTGTATGCCACACCGGCGGCGCCCTGGGCCACGGCTACGCTGGCCAGGTCATCCGGCGAGATGTATTCGGTGGGGGCGCGCCCCTGGGAGACGTGGTAGTTCTGACAGAAATCGCAAGCCAGGTTGCAGCCGTTGGGGCCCACGGAGAGGATGGATGTGCCCGGCAGGAAGTGGTAGAGCGGCTTTTTCTCCATGGGATCCATGCTCAGGGATGTGGTCTTCCCATAATTTACGGCGATGAGATCTCCGCCGATATTTGTTTTCCCCTTGCAGACGCCAGTCTTCCCCTCCGCCAGGGAGCAGTTGAAGGGACAAAGCAAACATTGGGCCTTGCCGCCTTTGGTTAGCTTCCAATGGGTGGCCGGATGGTGGCCGATAACGGGAATGGTCATGTCAGCAACCTCCGAAAAGGCCTGAGGATCGAGCGCGGGCGGCGCAATTGGGCGCGGCGGCGCATCAGAAAACCTACAGGTCGTCCCCGTAGGCCTCCAGCACCCGCACTCCCCTTTTTTCCAGGTCTTTTACTATGGGCCCGACGGGACAAAGCCTAAGACGAAAATGGCATATCTGTCTTCGTTCCTTTCCCCTGGGCGCGGCGGAGTAGTTTAGCACCCGCGCTTTATGTTTCTTTAGCACGGATAGCACCGAGTCAATATCGTCGATCTCGTCCATCAGCTCCACGTCTATGGTGGAGGAGGACTCGATGACGCGCATCATCTCAAGAAAAACGGCCAACAGGTCGTCCTTGGTGACGATTCCCTTCAGTTTTTTCGTCTCCAGGACCGGCAGGGCGCCAATGCCCAGCCGTAGCATCAGGTTCACAGCGTCAGTGATGGTGGTGGCGGGGCTGGAAATGTGGACATCTTTAGTCATCACGTCCTTCACCAGCAGGGCGCCACCGTTGGCGCCGCCGTTTTTGGGGCGGGCCGTGGTTTTTCGCCCTTTACTCCGCTGGGCCTTGCGCAGGTCTCTGTCGGAGATGATGCCCACCAGGGCGCCTTTTTGCATTACAGGCAGGTGGGCGATTCGCTTGCCGACCATAAGGCTCAGCGCTTTGTCGAGAGTGTCTGTGGGAGTGGCGGTGACCACTCTTCTTGTCATCACCTGCCCCACATACATCGCTTCCTCCTTAGCTTGCCGGTTGGACCGGCGCCAGCGCATCCTGGTATCCCACGGCCAGGGCGCCTGTCTATATTCTATTAAGGAGGGGGCTTGGGGTCAATGGCAATCAGCCTGAAGGATTTTGCGCTTTGCCCTCCGGCCGATTATGGATATACTTCCCAAAAGCCGGGGCCGAACGCAGTTCATTTTACGAAAGAAAATATGCCGCAATCATACGCAAGGGAAATTCGGGAAATGACCGGCCTGGCCGGCGAAGTGATGGACGCCTTCACCACGGTCCTGTTTCTGGTGGAGGAACCGAAACGGGAACGGCTGACCATGGCGGCGTGCCACTCCCCTTCCTTGAAGCTGAATAAATCCGCCGCCATCACCATAGGCCACGGCCTGGTGGGCTGGGTGGCAAAGCATGGCCGTCCGGCCAGCGCATCGCTGAAAGGGGAAGCTTCCAACCTGCTCTTCTACACGGGGGAGGAGGAGGTGAATTCATTCGCCGCAGCTCCCATTTTCGATGGTGACAGGCTCATCGGCGTGCTGGCGGTGGATAGCAAAAACCACGATATCTTCGCAGAGGGCAGGATTCGGCTGCTGGCCAGGTTCGCCGCCACAGTTGGCGGCCTTATAGTCCGGGGGAAAAAACACACCAAGCTGAGCGCCGACTCGTCCGATATCAAGGCGATTTCCGACCTGGCGGAATCTGTGGGCGCGGGGATGGCGCCAACGGACCTTGTCCGGTTTTTGCGCACCCGTCTTCCGGCGATAATCCCCCACGAGCAGCTGGCGCTGGCGGTGCGGAACCTGAAAACCGGAGCCTATGACCTGCTGGGGGCGGGCCAGGGGGAAGTGGAACAGGGGAGCGATGAGCCTTTTTCCATTACCCACTACCGCTTCGGCTGGGTGATCCACCAGGCGCGCCCCATATACCTGGCGGACCTGAACGCCCCTGTGATTCCCGGCGACAACGGGCAGTGGCGCTCGTTCATCGGCGCGCCCATCGTTGCGGAGGGGGAGGTGTATGGCGCCCTGGGGCTGATGTCTAAAAAACCACAAGCCTTCAAGCGGGCAGACACG
>JAOUNV010000265.1 GCA_029880775.1 Nitrospinota bacterium
CACCCGATTTTCGCGCCTCCGAGAGAACCTTTCAGCAGATCACCCAGGCCGCCGGCAGGGCAGGCAGGGGGAGCAAGGCGGGCAGGGTGGTGATACTCTCCCGCAATCAGGAGCACCACAGTGTCCAGGCGGCGGCAAATCATGACTACGATCATTTCTATTCCCGGGAGGCGCCGTTGCGGGAGGCGCTGAACTATCCCCCATTCTGCAGGATGGCGATGGTCCGGGTGGAGGCCGCCACGGTGAAGCGTGGTGGAGACTTTTTGGCTGGCGCCGAGCCGATGCTACGGCGGGTGGAGCGAGAGAATCCTGGGCTCGTTCGCCTGGGGCCGGTGGACGCGGTTGTGTTTCGCGTGAAGAACCGTTACCGGTGGAAGATTTTATTCAAGGCGCACAGCCCCGCGCTCCTGGCGAAAAGCCTGTGGAAGTTCATGAACGAGGCGGAAAAGATAGCCGTCGGGCCGACCGGGAGGGTGCGCCTTTCGGTAGATGTGGACCCTGTGGATGTGATGTGACGGTGGGTAGGTATTTATGAGTCTCCCGTCAAAAAGAGATGATCATTTGTGTACTTTATAAACCTGTTCGGCGGTTTTCCAGGAGACCTTGCTTCTGGCTGGCTCCAGCAGGTTATTTATGGCGCGCCACGATTCTTTGAAGGACTCTGACGATTTATTTTTGAAACCAGTTTCGCCCACAAACGCGTCGCCACCCACCATGAACCTTCCCGGATGATCAGACAAGAGTTGCTTCCACTCAGGCCTTATCCTACCCTGGGGATTAGTGATCGTATTCCGAAAACGACCCTCCAGACGCGTCTGCTGCCAGCCCAGGACACGGATGGAGAGGAACAGGTTCGGATGTTCGTGGAGCAGACGGTTCAGCAGTTCCGTTGTCATATGGCCGGTGTTGTCCCACCCTATATGCTGCCAGACGAAAATGGCGTTCCTGTTGTGCTGTAAAAGACGCTCCAGGCCGGGAATTGTGGGGGGGAGGGTGTGAGGATTTTTGGAGCACGCCTCAAGCAACTTCTGGGGGGTAGCCATCTTTTCGGTAACCGCTTCCATATGCAGGTCTATAGGCATCCCGTTGCTCGCGGCGATATCCGCCAGCAGAAGGAAAAGGGGATGGTCCGGCGGAGCCGCCATGTAATGATGCCTTTCGCTCATGCAGACGTGAAGCGCCGTCATCTCCCCGAACGCCACGGCCCCAGATTTGATTATCAGCTCGGCCTTCTTTTTAAACGTTTCAATATCCTGCGGCGCCACTTTGTCCGCATTGGTTCCCATAATCAAAGGATTCAGCGAGCCGCCACCGGCCACCAGTAACAACCTTCCACCGCCGGCCTGTATGGCGGGAAGCAAGGCTTTGTAATCGTATGCCCCCGGTTGGCCACGGTATTGGGGAGGAGGCATCACCATGGCCTTGGCCACGTTGCGCTTATCCATCAGCTTCAGAAGAGGGCCTACCGCGTTTGTATAGCCTTCCTCTTCTGGAGCGTTGGATGGCCGGAGAAGTGATGGCGGTTGCTTGGTTCTGGTAAAAGAACTTGTTTTGGTGTGGGGGCTCCGAAAAGAGCCGGATCCACCGCGGTTTGGATTATGATCCTGTCTCTTGCCGGAAATCGAAAATAGATGCATGTGGGTGTCTATTCCGCCGAAGCCGGTCAGCCCGGAGGCGTATTCTGGTGAATAGAAATAGAGCGCCGAAGCGAATGTCATCGCCGCGACTATTACGCTAAGAAACCCTGGTTTTTTCATCCCCTATTCTCCCCCCTGCAAAATGACATTGGAACACATTGTAATGCTGAATTTAGTCTAAAACCAAGAATAATATGTATTTAATAAAAGCAGAAAGCCTTCGTGGCGGCTTATAAAGCGGGATATGCGAGTTTACAGATCGTATTACCGAATGCGCCATTTACCCTGTACTTGCCGCTGGCCTCACGGTAGAATGCCCGGACTTTATCGCGAATGCGGCATGGTAATTAATCATACAGAATAGAAGTCTGGGAGAATTAAATGAAAAGAAGAGAATTGTTGATTGGGGCCGGAGCCATGGTGGCGGCTATGACAGTCGGCGAGGCCGCTCAGGCGGCAACGCATGATCACTCCGGTCACCATCAAGGGCCCGATTATTCCGCGCTGATCGACGCGGCCATGGAGTGCCAGAAGTTGGCTATGGCTTGCGAAAAGCATTGCCTGGAGACATTCGCCATGGGTGATACGACCCTGGCCAAGTGCGCCCAGGAAGTCAACGAGATGATAAACGTATGTGACGCCACATCCCGGGCCGCCGCCATGGACGCGGCTTATACCAAACAGATCGTGACTATATGCAAGCAGGCGGGGGAAACTTGCCTTGCCGAATGTACGAAACACGCCAAGAGGCACGATGTATGTCGGCTGGCCGCAGAGGCATGCCAGAAGTGCATCACCGAGTGTGACAAGGTACTGCTATAATCCGTGCTTTGTTTCTTGAGAGAGAGGCGGTGGTATCAAGACGAATCAGTAGGTAATATTTCCGATGGATAAAACCAGACACCCTGAAAGCGCCAGAGAAGCTTTGATATTCACTGTGGCCGCCGCCTCCTCTCTCTTCTTTTTCCATCTAGTCTATGGGGGATTCTACCCGAACAAACACGGGATGATGGGGGCAGATTACACCTATTTCATCCCGCGCCTGCTGGATGGATACTATTGGTACCACCTAAACGGCCCTTGGCAGGTTCCCTGGTTCACTCCCTCGTTCTGCGGGGGATTACCCTTTTTTGGTAACCCGCAGTCGATGTACTATTCAGTCCCTCAGGCATTGACTGTTTTCTTCGGCCCGTTAAAGGCCGTGTATTACACTGTATTGCTTTTCGCGCTGGCCGGTTTCATCGGTTTTTATCTTTTGCTGCGTGGCGCATTCCGGGTCAGCCGCCCGCTGGCCTACCTGGGCGCCGCTCTTTTTATGTTCAACGGGTTTTACGCTCACAGGATGATAGTGGGCCATTTCGCCTTCCACGCATACCAACTGTTACCCCTGGCCTGCTATTTCCTGATGCGGCCCTTGCCGGAGAGGAAAAAGGGGCCTGGCCTGGCTGCACGAGTGCTGATGGATTCCATGACCGCAGGCTCTGTATTCGCATACATGCTCTATTCTGGCATGGTGGTACCTGGGCCTCCCGTTGTGTTGTCGGTGACGCTGGTGGGGTTCATATGTGTTTCAGCCCGTTGCGTAGGAACCAAGCTGTTCTTTGGCCGCCTGGCCTTGGCCGGAGTTCACGCGCTAATTCTTGGCGCCGCGCGGATTGTGGCGATGGGGTCGTTTATGGAATCATTTACAAGATCTAATTATCACTTTCCAGGGGGGACTGAAACACTCGGGAAACTCGCTTTCTTCGTGGTTCAGATTTTATTTTTCTGGCCGGACCGGAAATTAATTATAAATTGGCCGTTTATCAGCCGGGAGGGAAACAGATATATATACGACTGGCATGATTATGAATATAGCGTTACGATCATCCCTCTTATTATAATAATAACTTCAGTTTACATTTTCCTGCGGAGGGCATATAAAAAAGGATGGCCGATATCGTGGCCGTTACTGGCGCCCGCCGTCATGGTGGTATTAATAGCGGCGTTTCCCCTTGCGCTTAATTATTCGTTTTCCAGCCCTTGGTTTGAGATGGCGGTAAAACAGACACCTGTGCTGTCCAAATATTCGAAATATATTGTCTGGTACGCCGCGCTTATCCCTATGGCCATAATCATACCTTTAATTACGCTAGAGCGCCTACGCCTAGGAGAGCGGACAACCAGAGCTGTGGCTGTTGTGGCCGTTTTGCTTGCGGCTGTTCAGATATGGGGCCAAGACAGGAACCATTATCAAACCTACAACGGGTACGACCATAGGAAGATTGAGGCGGCTGGCGCAGCGCTTGGAAATGGAGCCGCCGACCCAGTTGTGGAACGGATAGTTGACCAGTCACGTAGCGATTGGTCACGCGCCCTCAATAAGACGACACCAATGGGAGG
>JAOUNV010000340.1 GCA_029880775.1 Nitrospinota bacterium
TACCTGGCGAAAAACGCCTCGCAGATGCTCTGCTACGAACCCATATTCGGTTATTACCTGGAAGGGTTTCCCCGAGGAAGATTGCATACAGGCCTCGCTATGGAGGAAGCGGACGGATTCCTGAACCTGAAGAATCCAGCCTGCTACTCCTACCCAGAGGAAAACGCGTGCCGACCAGGCGATCATTACCGGGCCGATCAGCGTGATGTGGCAGAAAGGTTCAGAAAATACAAGTCAATAGAATTCAATATGTCATCCTGGCAGAAAGTGGCCAATTGGATAACCCTGATCGGGCTGGGATTGACCATATTGTTCATGGCTCTATACCTTGTAAAGGAGGTTGCTTTTTCCTCCTCGGCTAGCGATCAGCCACCCATGGATCCCCGTCAGACTGTCTAAATATATCGCGTGGCGCGGCGCCCCGATATCCTTATAAATAAAAGGCAAAAAAAGAATTGACACCCAATGGTTCCTAATTTAGACTGTTAAACTTTTATCAGGTAAATCGTTGAGCGGAACTTTCCGCCGACGTGACAAAAATCGGGCGGAGCGCCGCCACAAAGGAGAATCAGTTTGCCGACCATAAATCAGCTTGTGCGGAAGGGGCGAAGGGCGGTCATAAAGAAGACAAAAAGCCCGGCCTTGACGGTATGCCCACAGCGCAGGGGCGTTTGTGTACGCGTTTACACCTCCACGCCGAAAAAACCAAACTCAGCCCTGCGAAAAGTCGCCCGTGTGCGGCTCACCAATGGATATGAAGTGACCACCTATATACCGGGGGAGGGGCACAACCTGCAGGAGCACGCTATGGTGCTTATCCGCGGCGGTCGTGTGAAGGATCTGCCAGGGGTTAGGTACCATGTCGTTCGCGGCGCGTTGGACACGCTGGGCGTGGAAAAGCGAAAGCAAAGCAGGTCGAAATACGGCGCTAAAAGACCCAAGAAATAGGGTTCTACTAGATAATTCATTAACCATAATTCAGGTAGCTTCTAAGATATGCCAAGGCGAGGATTGAGACCGTCGAAAACGGCCAGAAAAGGGGTGGCTCATGGCAACCGCGCCGTGAACCGCTTCATCAATATCATTATGAAAGAGGGTAAGCGCAGCGTCGCCGAAGGAATGTTCAGCGATGCTATGGATAAGGTCGGGAAAAAGACCGGCGCCGACCCGATAGATGTGTTTAACCAGGCGATAGAAAACATAAAGCCCTTTCTGGAGGTAAAGCCCCGACGTGTGGGCGGCTCTACATACCAGATCCCGGTGGAAGTCCCCACCGACAGGAGGCTGGCCCTGGCCATGAGATGGATCACCTTTAGCGCCCGCAAACGGGGTGAACGTGGATTCTCTTCCAAACTGGCCGGTGAATTGGTTGACGCCTATAACAAGACCGGCGTCGCATGGAAGAAAAAAGAAGATACGCACAAAATGGCGGAGGCCAACAAGGCATTCGCCCACTATAAATGGTAATGGAAGTTTTTTGGAGTTGAGAACTTGGCTCGAAAAGTAGCGCTGGAGAAGGTCAGGAACATCGGCATTGTCGCCCATATCGACGCCGGCAAGACCACGACCACCGAAAGGGTCCTTTTTTACACAGGGATGACCCACAAGATAGGTGAGGTTCATGACGGCACGGCCGTGATGGACTATATGGAGCAGGAGCAGGAGCGGGGTATCACCATCACCTCGGCTGCCACCACCTGCATATGGGATAAACACACCATCAATATCATAGACACTCCGGGCCACGTTGACTTCACAGTGGAGGTGGAGCGCTCGCTCAGGGTTCTGGACGGCGCCGTGGGCGTTTTCTGCGCTGTGGGTGGCGTGGAGCCCCAGTCTGAGACTGTGTGGCGCCAGGCGGACAAATATCAGGTGCCGCGGATAGCTTTCGTGAATAAAATGGACAGGACGGGGGCCGACTTTTACGCTGTAGTAAAGCAGATAGAGCAGATGCTGGGCCACAAGGCTGTTCCTATTCAGCTTCCAATAGGCGCCGAAGATAAATTCGAAGGCCTGATCGATCTGGTGAAAATGAAAGCTGTCTTCTACACAGCGGACGACATTCGTGGCTCCACTTTTCAATTAAGAGATATCCCGGAAAATATGGCCGAAGAGGCCGCCAAAGGACGCGAAAAACTCTTAGAGGCCCTCTCCGATGTGGATGAGGAAATAATGGAAGCCTATCTGGAAGGTAAGTCGGTCGAAGAGAAAAAGCTTATGACGGCCATCCGCAAAGGATGTCTGTCTATTAAGCTTGTCCCGGTTACGTGCGGATCCGCATTCAAGAACAAAGGGGTGCAGGCCCTTCTGGATTCCGTGGTGAACTATCTTCCTTCACCCGTGGATGTGCCCCCCATTAAAGGAACCGAACTCGGCGGTGATGAGGAATTGGAAAGAAAGCCATCGGATGACGAGCCTTTCTCCGCCTTGGCTTTCAAGATATTGGTGGATCCTTTTGTGGGTCAACTGGCGTTTTTCCGGGTGTATTCCGGGCGCCTGTCCAGTGGCGACCAAGTGCTCAACACCGTAAAACACAAGAAGGAGCGCATAGGCCGACTTGTGAAAATGCACGCAAACAAACGTGAAGACCTGACTGAAGTCTTTACCGGCGATATCGTCGCCGCCGTTGGCTTGAAACTCACAGTCACCGGGGATACACTAGCCGCGGAAAACGCTCCGATTATCTTGGAGTCTATGGACTTTCCAGAGCCTGTTATCCAGGTGGCTATTGAGCCGAAAACAAAAGCGGAGCGCGACAAGTTGTCCGAAGGGCTGGTCAAGCTCTCCCGGGAGGATCCAACTTTTAGGGTGAAGACCGATCCGGAAACCGCCCAGACACTGATCGCCGGAATGGGCGAGCTTCATCTGGAGATCATCGTGGACAGGCTCCGGCGCGAGTACCATGTGGACGCCCATGTATCCAAGCCGATGGTCGCCTATCGCGAGACAATCCGCCAAAAAGCGCAAGCGGAAGGCCGATTCGTCCGCCAGACAGGTGGTCGAGGCCAGTTCGGCCACGTGTGGCTGGAAGTGGAGCCCAACGAACCGGGCAAGGGCTTTGAGTTTGTGAACAAGATTGTCGGCGGCGTGGTGCCAAAAGAATACATCTCCTCGGTAAAAAAGGGAGTGGAAAACGCGTTGCAGACTGGCGTGCTGGCTGGCTTTCCCGTTGTGGACGTTATTGTCCGTCTCTTCGACGGGTCGTACCACGAGGTGGATTCGTCCGAGATGGCATTCCAAGTGGCCGGGTCCATGGGCCTGAAGGCTGCG
>JAOUNV010000493.1 GCA_029880775.1 Nitrospinota bacterium
CTTTGGATTCTAAACTTTCCTTGTCAGCGATCATGTTTTACAGGAATAATAAAGAAAGATAACGGTTCGAACCAACTTCAGGAAAAGTCATGGGATTTGGTCTTCGTTTAATGTATACGGCATTATCACCCCGTTGGCCCCTATTTTCAATCAATAATATCAGCAATATGCCCAGAAACCATTCAGCCAGGAGAGTGAAATGAAGGTAACAGAACGAATCATGATGATCCCCACCAGGATGGGGCCAGTCGGCCTGGGCATGATCGGGCCGAAGGTGGCGCGGCTGTGGCTGCCGGGTATGGCGTCAAAAGCGCTGGAATCCGCCATGAGACAATGGGCGCCGGAGGGAGACCAAGGGGCGCCGCCGAAGAACCTGGCTCGCCGAATCACGGCATACTTTGAAGAAGAGTCGGTTGAGTTTGACGACCCCGTGGATCTATCCCCCCTCTCGGAATTCGACCAGCTGATCCTGACCACTCTGAAAGAAAACGTGGGGCGGGGCCAGGTGATCACATACTCGCAGCTTGCCACGATGGCGGGTAAGCCCGGCGCCGCCAGAGCCGTGGGCCGCGCTATGGCGAAAAATCCGGTTCCCCTGATCATCCCCTGCCATCGGGTGGAGCGGGCGGATGGCGCCATGGGGGGCTTCAGCGCACCGGGGGGCATTGAGCAAAAGCGCGCAATGCTCCATATGGAGGGGGCTTACCCTTGAAAGGGCTTGTCCATGAAGGAGCTTACCCCTGAAGGGGCTTACCCCTGAAGGGGCTTATCCGAAGTAATCCGGCTCTCTCCCCGGCTTCCACTTGATGTTGCACCCCACACTGGGCAGCTGATCCCCTGGCGGAGTATTCCCCTCCATAGCCGCTTCCATCGCCGCCGTCAGCTCTGCGCCAGTTACCGGTATGTCACTACCCGGACGGCTGGCGTCCATCCTGCCGCGGTATACCAACTTCTTATTCTTATCGAACACAAAGAAGTCGGGGGTGCATGCGGCGCGGTAGGCTTTGGCCACCTGCTGCGTCTCATCGTACAGGTATGGAAATGTGTAGCCAGCCAGCCTGGCTTCATCTTTCATCATCTCCGGGCTGTCCGCCGGGTAATTCTCCACGTCGTTGGAATTTATCGCCACCACCGCCGCGCCCTGAGCCTGGAACCGGGAGGCCAAAGGCGCAAGGACAGATTGCACATGTTTTACAAATGGGCAATGGTTGCAGATGAACATGACCAGATACGCCTTGGCGTTGGGGAAATCGGCCAGCGACACTGTTTTGCCATCCAGGTTTGGCAGGGAGAAGGCTGGCGCCTCTGTTCCCAGGTCGAGCATTGTTGACGGGGTTTCAACCATGATTATTCCTCCTTGTTCCTTCTACATTCTACTCCAAATTCCTGGAGGTTTCATTCCCCTGTGGAATCTGACAAATCCGCTCCTGGCGCCTTGCCGGTGAATATGGCGGACACGAAGCTCTGCGGGTCGAAGGGGCGCAGGTCCTCTGCCTTCTCCCCCACGCCGATGAGCTTGACGGGAGTCTTTGCCGACTCGGTGATATTGATCACCACGCCCCCTTTTGCCGTGCCATCTAGCTTTGTTAAAACCAGGCCGGTGATGCCCACAGCTTCGTGAAACATCTTCGCCTGGTTCACGGCGTTCTGGCCTGTAGTCCCGTCGAGCACCAGCAAGGTCTCGTGGGGGGCGCCGGGGATCTCCCGCTCGATAATCCGCTTCACCTTCTTCAGCTCCTCCATCAGGTTCACCTTGCTATGGAGCCTTCCGGCGGTGTCTGCGATCACCACATCCACACCACGGTTTTTGGCCGCCTGCATGGCGTCGTACACAACCGCGGCCGGGTCCGCCCCCTCCTTCTGGCGCACGAAATCTGTTCCGGCGCGCCGGGACCAGGTCTCCAGCTGTTCTATGGCCGCCGCGCGGAATGTATCCGCCGCGGCCAGCAGCACTTTTTTGTCGTTGGCCACCAGCTTGGCCGCTATCTTGCCTATGGTGGTGGTCTTGCCAGCGCCGTTCACACCGATCACCAGTAGCACAAAGGGCTTTGGTATTTCAACGTCCTCCTGCTCCTTCGGCGTGTCCTTGATCAGGATATCGGTCAGCTCTTTTTTGATGAACTCCACCACTTCACCAGTATCTTTTAGCAGGTTTTTCTTCACATCGCGGCGCAGATCCCCCACTATCCGCATGGTGATCTCCGGGCCGATATCCGCGGCGAAAAGAATCTCCTCCAGCTCCTCCATGAACTCCTCGTCCAGCTTTGCGTGGGCGCCCACCAGACGTTCGAATCCCTCGTTCATGTTGCGGCGGGTTTTGGAAAGGCCCTTGGCCAGAGCGCTGAAGAATCCCTTGCGCTGTTTTGGTTCCTCCTCGGGGGCCATATCTTTATTTTTATCGTGGCCCAGCAGGG
Source organism: Nitrospinota bacterium (assembly GCA_029880775.1). Taxonomy (GTDB): domain Bacteria; phylum Nitrospinota_A; class UBA7883; order UBA7883; family UBA7883; genus JAOUMU01. The sequence continues at coordinate 2,415 of JAOUNV010000493.1, forward strand.
T
>JAOUNV010000492.1 GCA_029880775.1 Nitrospinota bacterium
CGAAAACATGAGGAGAGGGTTGTCACTATGGAGACCACCGCAAGATCGGGTGGTATGGCGGGGCCGACGAGATTCGAACTCGCGACCTCCGGCGTGACAGGCCGGCGTTCTAACCAGCTGAACTACGACCCCGCAAGAGAAAAAGTCTAATTGCCGCCGCATATTTTGTCAATTTAAATGTTTTGCCACTCCCGATGACGGAACCGACCAGTTGCTGACCTGGGCGCCGATGGCGTATATGGTCGCCGATAGCGCAAATGGGCGTCTTTGGGATTGCGTTAGGCGGGTATAAGGAATAAAATCACATTCCTTATGTCCAAAAATACCGCAAAACCTTTCGTATATTGGCTATACATAGCCATCTTCACCTTGTCCGGCTTTTCCGGCCTCATCTACGAATCGATCTGGACCAGGTACCTGAAGCTTTTCCTCGGAAGCGCGGCTTTTGCCCAGGCCTTCACCCTGGCGATTTTTATGGGTGGGATGGCGATTGGCGCTTGGGCCGCCGCCAGGTATGGTCGCAAAAGCGCTCGCCTCCTGCTATGGTACGCTTTGGCGGAGATGGTGGTGGGTGTGGCGGCCATGACCTTCCATCCCGTCTTCAAGCTTTCCACAGGCCTGGCTTACGATTGGCTTTTCCCCGCAGTCGGTTTTTCCGCCGCCGCCGTTTTCACAATCAAATGGGGAATCGCCTCCATGCTGATCCTCCCCCAGTCGATCCTGCTGGGCGCCACATTCCCCCTGATGACCGCCGGGATCATCCGAAGGTTTCCCGACACCCCTGGCGTCTCCGTAGCCACCTTATATTTCGTCAACAGCCTCGGTGGCGCGGTGGGGGTTCTGGTCAGCGGTTTCTATCTGCTGGACTCCTTCGGGCTACCCGGAACAGTCATGATCGCCGGGGCTGTAAATATGATCATAGCGGTGGTGGTTATGGTCACATCCATGGACCGCTCCCAGCCGGGACCTGCGACGCCCACCGAGGCGGAAACCAATGTGGGGGAAGTGGCCTGGATCACATGGCGGGTTTTAGTCTGCGCAGGATTGACAGGGGCGGCTTCGTTTCTGTACGAGATTGGTTGGATCAGGATGCTTTCACTGGTGCTCGGCTCCTCCGCGCGCGCTTTCGAGCTTATGCTCTCCGCGTTCATCCTGGGGCTGGCCCTGGGGGGGTATTTCATACGGCGGAAGATAGAAAGCATCGAGAACCATTTATTCGCTCTGGCGGAAATCCAGGTGGCCATGGGGGCTCTGGCGCTTATCACGGTCCATATATATGGCGGAGCCTTCACCGCCATGGCCACCCTGATGACGGCGCTGGCCAAAACGCCGGAGGGGTATGTCTTATTCAACCTCTCCAGCCACGCCATAGCCATGGTCATCATGCTCCCCGCCACGATCATGGCCGGGATGACGCTTCCTCTCATGACTCATTTTCTTTTTCTGCGCGGCGAGGGGGAAGCCTCCATCGGCAAGGTTTACGCCGCCAACACCATAGGCGCCATAATTGGGGTGGCGCTGGGAGTCCTCCTGGTCATGCCTCTTCTGGGGCTCAAATACGTCATATTGGCGGGAGCCGCCATAGACATTGTCATGGGTCTTTGGCTCTTTCTGCTCTCCGGCAAGGAGGGGGCGGAGAAGAAACTGGTCACAGTGGCCGCTTTCGGCCTGGCCGCCATAATAACCACCATCCTGTTCGCCAGGATGGATCCCTTGAAAATGGCTTCCGGGGTCTACCGTTCGGGAAAACTCCTGGAGCAAGGCGTCCTGGCGCCATACCACAAGGATGGCAGGACCGCCTCTGTCGATTTTATTATGACGCACAAAAAGGACCCTACCCAGGTGATCAGCACCAACGGAAAGCCGGACTCCTCCATCGGCCTCTACTCCGCCACCTCCGACGAACCTGTGATGATACTGCTGGCGGCGCTGGGCTGGGACATCAACCCGGTGGAAGCGACCGTCGCGGTGGTGGGGATGGGGGCCGGACTTTCCAGCCATGTGGCGCTTTCCATTCCCTCTGTAAAGCAGGTGGATACGATCGAGATCGAACCTGCCATGGTGGAGGGGGCCAGGCTTTTCAAGGATAGAGTCGCCAAGGTATTCTCCGATCCTAAGAGCAAAATATATATCGACGACGCCAAGTCGTTTTTCGCCTCCAGCCCAAAACAATATGACTTGATTATCGCCGAGCCATCCAACCCATGGGTGGCGGGCGTGGCCGGGCTTTTCTCCACGGAGTTTTACGCATTGGCGCGCAAGAGCCTGGCGGACAACGGGATTTTGGTCCAATGGATACAATTGTACGAGATCGAGCCGGAACTGGTGGCGGGGATAATGAAGGCGCTGTCCGCCAACTTCGAGGATTACACCTTGTTCCAAGCGTCCAGCGGTGACTTGATTGTTGTCGCAAGC
>JAOUNV010000494.1 GCA_029880775.1 Nitrospinota bacterium
TTTTTTTCGACAGCGCGTTACGACCGGAATGTTTGCCCAGCACCAACTCGGCCTGTTCGAGTCCGATGTCCTGCGGGTTCATGATCTCATAAGTGTCTTTCTTCTTGAGGTAGCCATCCTGGTGTACCCCGGATTCGTGCGCGAACGCGTTTTTGCCGACGATGGCCTTGTTGCGTTGAACGAAGAACCCGGTGAGACTGCTCACCAGTCTGCTGCAGGCGATGATGTGCCGGGTGTCGATTTTCGTGTCGACGCCGAAAAAATCCTTGCGCGTTTTCAGCGCCATGACTATTTCTTCCATCGCCGCGTTGCCGGCGCGTTCCCCGATTCCATTGATGGTGCACTCCACCTGTCGTGCGCCTTCCTTGATGGCCTCCAGTGAGTTCGCCACCGCCATACCGAGATCGTTGTGGCAATGCACGCTGATGATCGCCTGGTCAATGTTCGGCACGTTCTGTTTGAGAGAGCGGATCAACTGTCCGAACTGAGAGGGCACCGAATAGCCTACGGTATCGGGAATATTCACCGTCCCCGCGCCAGCGGCGATCACCGCTTCCACCACCTCGGCGAGGAACTCCGGTTCGGTGCGCGAGGCGTCCTCCGGAGAGAACTCGATGTCATCACAGAATTTGCGGCCGAACTTCACAGCATTCACCGCCATCTGGACGACCTCATCCTTGCCTTTCAGCAGTTTGTGGTCGCGGTGCAGTTTGGACGTGGACAGAAAAATATGAATGCGCGGCGACTCCGCCTTTTCGAGGGCGCGTGCCGCCGCCTCGATATCTTTGTCGAGGGCGCGGGCCAGGCCCGCCACGGAGGAGCCTCGGATCTCTTTCGCGATCTGCTGGACCGATTCGAAATCGCCGGGGGATGCGGCCGGGAAGCCCGCCTCAATGACATCCACCTTCAATAGAGACAACTGCCGGGCGATTTCCAACTTCTCCTTGTTGTTCATACTGGCGCCAGGGCATTGTTCCCCATCTCTTAAAGTGGTGTCGAATATAATGAGTCGTTCCGGTTGCATGGTTCGGGTTCGTATCCTCCGTTATGCGGGTTATTGTTGTGAGCCGATATCTTTGGCTTTTATCATCTCATAGCTTTCCGATTTAGAAAAGCCGCTTTGAAACATTCCCGTATCTGTGTCCAGTGCCTCTGCGCCCACAATGGCCTTGTTGCGGGGTACCGGATACCCGGTGATTTCGCTGACCCGGCGGCTGGTTTCCGCGATTTGATGGGTATCGACCCCGCATTCCAGATTGAAGGCGTCTTGCCGGACCCGGAGGGCCATGACGATTTCTTCGAGCGAAGCGTTGCCCGCCCGCTCACCGATGCCGTTGACTGTGCACTCCACCTGCCGCGCCCCGGCCTGGATGGCGGCGAGGGAATTGGCCACCGCCAGCCCCAGATCGTTATGGCAATGTACGCTGAGCACCGCCTTGTCGATAATGCTGACTCGGTTGCAGAGTTTTTGAATCAAACCGCCGAATTGATCAGGAACCGCATAGCCGACGGTATCTGAAATATTGAGGGTGGTGGCTCCGGCGCCGATGGCGGCATCGCTGATTTCCACGAGAAAATTCTCGTCCAGCCGGGTGGCGTTGTGCGGAGAAAATTCGATATCCCTGAAGTATTTTTTAGCCTGCCCAATGGCTGTTACCGCTGAATGGATGACCCTTTCTTTTTCCTCTGAAGTAGCGTTTTTAGCTTTTACTTTAGATGTCGAAACGAAAATGTGGATTCGTGGTGAAGCCGATTTTTCCAGCGCTCGGGCAACCAGGTCGATATCCTCCTCAGTGGCTCGCGCCAGGCCCGCAACCGTACAGCTTTTGATTTCCTCGGCGATCAGCTTGAGGGATTCAAAGTCGTCGTTCGAGGCGGCAGGGAAACCCGCTTCAATGACATCCACCCGGAGGCGGGCCAACTGACGCGCCACCTGTAACTTTTCTTCGGGAGTGAGCGGTTTGCCCCGGCACTGGCCACCGTCTCTGAGTGTGGTGTCAAAAATAAAAACCCGTGGGAGTGACATAGGTGCATCTCTTGGGAAACGGCAGAGTGCCCGTCATCCGGGGCCTCCTGATCGTTGATTTCAGCTGATCGCGCTGATGACTTTAAATCCGGCTTTTTCGATTTTTTTGACGACCCCCTGCGTGTCGCATAAATCCAGGCGGAAAAAATAGACCTGCTTGTTGCCGCCACCACTGTGGGGCGCCATGCCGACGCTGATGATGTTCAGGTCCTCTCCGTGAATGATGTTGGACACCTTTTCGAAATTCTTGGGGTTCTTGTCCATCACCACGTCTATCCGCGAACTGGAATGGATGATACCCATCAGGTCGACGAATACTCCCAGGATATCCATGACTGAGATGATCCCCATCAGCTTTTTGTCCCGGGTGACCAGCAGG
>JAOUNV010000088.1 GCA_029880775.1 Nitrospinota bacterium
CCAACCGGCGCCGGTTGGTATCCGGATTCTCTTAGCTCACCAATGGTTCTGGGATTCACTGTCACCCTTTTTTATATGGACCCCACGGCCCATCATCAAGGTCTTTATGGACGACACGCCCGCCAAAGGCCTAGGAAAGAACCAGGCGCCTAGGCCACGTGCGCTCCAGCTGCGGCCTTTGCGTCGACCGGCTCGCCGTTTTTCAGATAATCCATCAGCTCCCTCACAGGCAGGATGCTTTTATGAATACCAGGTTTGCCGACATTGGACCCGGCGAAGTATAGCCCTTTTTCCAGGTTTCCCTTCAGCGCCTCGGTGAGGTGGTCCAGGATGCAGTAGATCGATTTCTTTTTATCGCAGGATACAAGGCACACTGATGGGCATTCGTGCGGCTCATTGATGACTTCATTGTCGATGGCGGCAAACCGTTTTGAAAAGGGTGTTTCGATGGCCCTGCTGGGCAGGCCCGCCGGGGAGCGCTCCAGTATGGTGGGGATATCGTTTTCCATGAAGAGCTTTTTGAACATATGTATCCCACCGAATTCCAGCCCGGCCTCCATGGTGAGCAGGAACCTGGAAGCCATCTGAACCCCCTGGGCGCCCCATGATAACACCTCCTCGATATCTTTTTTATCCCACACACCGCCAGCGGCGATCACCGGCACATCTTCGAGGCCCTGGTCGTCCAGAAGTTTCCTGGTCGCCGAGACCACTTCACTCGGTTTATGCCTCCCTTCCAGGATATCGTCTATGCTCCCCCCCTGGTGACCACCGGAATGGTGGATCGACTCATATATCAGGGCGTCCGGAGCGCGGCCTTTGGCCAGCCACTTTTTGGTCATAATCCTGGCCGCCTTCACCGAGGATATGATGGGCGCGATCATGGTGTCTGGGAATTTATTGACAATCTCCGGCAACGCCATGGGCAACCCTGCGCCAGCGACGATCAGGTCCACGCCGCTTTTTGCGGAGACATGAGCCAGTTCCTTGAAATCACTCAGGGCCACCATGATATTCACCCCGACAAAACCACCATTGCACTTCTCCTTGCTGGTGATTATCCACTCCTCCAAGGCAAGCTGATTGGCTTCGTAGGGCTTCTTGTCTGTATACTTTCCTAGAATTCTCTGGAACGGGTAACCGAGGACAACACCGGTGAGCACTCCGCCGCCCCCTTCGTTTGTAATAGCGGAAGCCAACGCCGGGCCGGTAATCCCCACTCCCATTCCGCCGTTTATCACGGGAACCTGGAGGGTGATCTGCTTTTCGGAGTCGGGATGATGGCTGCGTAACGTCAGCGGGGGTAATGGATTGCTACTCTCTTTTTCTTCCATGTGAAACTATCTTGAAATGCAATATGCCTGTGATTTTTGTTGAGTGGTCTATTTCAGGGTACTTTAAAGATAACTGGTAGGCAATGAAATAATTCCCCAGTTATCGGGCGCCAGGCTTTGTTTACCGGAGCCAGAAAGTCAATATGCCCCCTGCACCACAGCCACGGCCATGGCGATGGCCATATCTTTTTCGTGGGATAACGACAAGTCTACCCGCAGGACTCCCAGTCTCGAGGCCAGTTCCTTTGCCCTGCCGTGAAAAATAATCGTCGGTTTGCCCGATTCAAGATTGACCACCTCCACTTCGGAAAACCCAACTTTGGACAACCCTGCGCCCAAAAGCTTCATAGCCGCTTCCTTGGCGGCGAACCTGGCCGCGTAAGATGGATACGGATTACTTTTCGACGAGCAATACTCTATCTCCTGCTCTGTGAAGACACGACGCAGAAACCGTTCCCCGTGGCGGACCACAGCTTTCTTGATCCTGGAAGGGCTGCAAAGATCAACCCCTGACTTAAACGTAGAAAATGTATCCATTTCTCCCCTGTGTTTCAAATACTTCCGTATGTATTCTAAATGAAACCGGTCAAATACCCAAGATAACATTTGGGTGTGATAATATTTATTTGTTTGACAATTTGTTCCCTTAATGTTACTTTAATCACTAATTATATGCTAATTATGGGATAATAGAGATATTAAATGTCCCTCTATAAAAAACTCTTTCTTCTGTTCTGTTTTCATCTGGCGATACTGGCGTACGTTCCTGATTCTTTCGCCGCCAAGCCTTCGGCTGAGACCCTATATCAAAACGCCAGGAGCGACTACTATTCTTTGCTGGCGTCTCACAGCAGGATACAGAAGAGGAGAGAATGGCTCGGAGTAATTGGCAAATTTAATATTGTTTCCAAAAACCACCGCAAGACCAAAAGAGGCGCAGACGCTTTATACACCCAGGGCCTGATCTATGAAAACATGTATAAACGGTTCAACGTTTCTTCCGATGGGAAAAAAGCGGTCCAGGTGTTTTTGGATGTAACAAAGAAATATCCTTCAAGCCCCCTGGTGGATGACGCGGAGCGGCATATCGGCGACATCAGTTTCATGCAAAGAAAAGATCGAAACGCGGCAAAGAGATATTCCACAGTACATAAAAGATCGAGGGCCAAAACCGGAGGTGTCAATACGTCGACGCAAAAATCCCCGGGCGTACGCATCACAAACATTACAAGGTTTTCCCATGACGGTTACTCCAGATTCGTCATACATCTTTCCGGCAAGACAGCTTTCCGCGCCAACCGATTGACCAAGCCTGACAGGGTCTTTGTAGATTTTCTGCTGGCCTCTCCTGGAGGCAGGGTCTCGAAAACCAGCTTTTTTAAATCTGGGCTGGTAAAATCAATCCGCTTCGGCAAGAGCTATAAAAGCACCAGGGTTGTGTTCGATCTGAAAAAAAACGCATACCACTCCATCACTCCCTTATCAAATCCATACCGGCTGGTTGTAGATTTTGGTTTAAAGCCCCCATCCGGCAAAAGCGTGAGCGCGCGCAAATCCAAACCACCTCGAAATAGAAACAGGAGAGTAGCATCCATCGCCCCGGTCACGGGTGGGCGCGCGATCAAAACCATAGTCATAGACGCAGGTCACGGCGGCAGGGATCCTGGAGCCATCGGCGCTCGTGGAATGAAGGAAAAGGACGTTACCCTAGCCCTGGCCAAAAAGCTGCGCGCAAGACTGCAAAGAAAGCTGCGATGCAAAATCGTGCTTACCAGAGACAGGGACAAGACTCTGGCCCTTGATGACAGAACCGTGCTGGCCAACTCCGTCAATGCGGATCTTTTCATATCCATCCATACAAACTCCAGCAAAAACAGACGCGCCAGGGGAATCGAAACATATTTTCTATCCCCAGCCCGCAGCCAGGACGAGCTGGAGACCGCCGCTCGGGAAAACATGATAGCCAACTTCAGCGAAAACCCGGCTGACAATGATATCGCCTACATAATGAGCGACATGGCCAACTCGCAGAAGATTAATGAATCGGTGATGCTGGCCAGAAAAGTGCAAAAGGCCATGGTGAAAGGGGTTTCACCCGTGGCCAACACTCGGGACAAAGGGGTGAAGCAGGCTATGTTCTATGTGTTGTGGCGGGCGGAGATGCCCTCCATCCTGGTGGAAGCGAACTTTATCTCAAACCGCTATGAAGAGAAGCTGCTGAGAAACGGAAAGTATCTGGACAGGTTGGCGGAGTCAATTTCAAACGGAGTCATGGAATACGTTTCTTCTTATCAGGTGGCGATGAAAAAATAAACCGGCGCGCTATGAGGTTGGCCGTCAAGCAATGGCCGCCGCCGGGACGATTTTACTCTGCGATCACTAAGACTACTGACACGTTATCCGGGCCCCCACCGTCGAGAGCCATGTCCACCAAATGATCCGACGCTTTGTCCAGGTCGCCATCGGCCTCCAGCAAGGCTTCCTCTATTTCCCAGTCGTCGGCCACATCGGTCAGGCCGTCGGAGCACAAAAGGAAAGTGTCACCCTGTTTCAAATCTCTTTGCAGGATATCCACCTGCCTGTCGGAAAGATGCCCCAGCGCCCTGGTGATCCTGTTCTTGAACGGGAAATTCGCTATCTCCTCTTCCGACATCGCCCTTTTCTTTTTCTCTTCATTCAGGATGGAATGGTCCTCAGTCACCATCTCCAGCTTTCCATTTCTCATCAGGTACACACGGCTGTCGCCCACATGGCCAATGGTGGCGACGTTGTCCTGGAAAATCAGAGTTTCAATGGTGGAGCCCATTCCGCGCAGGTCCGTCCTGCTCCTGCTTTGCTCGACGATCTCCCTATCCGCCTCGAAAATGGCGATTTTGGTGAGTTTTGCAGCTTCGCTTAGCAGATCATCTACATACTTTTTGTCTTCTGAGTTTACATTTTTCAAGTGGCTTGAATCTTTAAGAACCGTGCTTATAACAGAGGTGGCTATACGGCTTGCCTCCTCGCCCCCCAGGTGCCCGCCCATTCCATCGGCCAGGATGAACACAGAATTATCCTCATCCACTAATATAGAGTCCTGGTTGGACCGCCTTCTGATGCCGACGTTCGTCCTTCCGACCCCTCTGACTTTCAGCGTCACAGATTCTTGTTTTTCGCCAGCGCTCATGCCATTAACCAGTTTGAATACCAATTCGAGGTTTTTCATCTGAAAAACCTATCTCCTTTTCCAGCGTCCTTGCCGCCCGAAGCGTAGAAGCCTCCTGGAAATAAGATCCCAATATCTGCAACCCGATAGGCTCTCCTTTTTTTGTCAAGCCACACGGGACCGAAACTCCTGGTATCCCCGCCAGGTTCGCGCTTATCGTGAATATGTCCGAAAGATACATTTTCAAAGGATCATTTATCTTTTCACCAAGACCAAAAGCAGGCGCAGGCGCTGTGGGCGCCACAATCACCGAAACATTCTCAAACGCCTTCTGAAAGTCTCTTTTTATCAGCGTCCTCGCCTTCTGCGCCTTCAAATAATAAGCATCGTAATACCCAGCCGACAGTGCATACGTCCCCAACATTATACGGCGTTTTACCTCTGATCCAAAACCTTTATTTCTGGTGGATAGATACATGGGAAATAGCCCATCGGCATCCATATCTCTGTAACCATATCTTACACCATCGTAACGCGCCAGATTGGATGACGCCTCCGCTGGGGCTATCACATAGTATGTGGGTACAGCGTACTTGGTGTGCGGAAGGGATATCCGTTTAATAATCGCCCCTTTGCTCCCCAGGATTTCTATGGCCGCCCGGACTTTGCTCTCCACTTCCGGGTCCATCCCCTCTATAAAATACTCGTCCGGCACACCCACGGTCATCCCCTCCACTCCCTTATCTAGCCCGGAAAGGTAATCACCCACAGGCTCCTCGGCGCAGGTGGAATCCATAGGGTCGTGGCCAGAGATTATCCCGGTCAACAACGCCGCGTCCCGGATATCTTTGGTCATGGGGCCGATCTGGTCCAGCGATGAGGCGAACGCCACCAGCCCGAACCTGGACACGCGGCCATAGGTAGGCTTTAGCCCCACTATTCCGCACAACGAAGCCGGCTGGCGTATGGAGCCTCCCGTATCCGAACCCAACGCCGCAGCGCACAGGTCCGCCGCCACCGCCGCCGCAGAGCCGCCCGAGGACCCGCCAGGGATCTTCTCCATATTCCAGGGGTTCTTTACGGGGCCGAAATAGCTGGTCTCGTTGGATGATCCCATGGCGAACTCGTCCATGTTCGTTTTTCCCAGGATCACCGCGCCAGCCTCTTTTAACTTTGCGACAGCGAAAGAGTCGTATGGAGGAACGAAGTTTTCCAAGATTTTGGACCCGCAGGCAGTTCGCAGTCCGCTGGTAGCCATCAGATCCTTTATCGCCAGAGGCGCCCCAAGCAATGGAGCCTTTTCACCATTGGCCCGGCGCTGGTCCGCCTCGATGGCCGCTTTCCTGGCGCCATCGGCGTCCACAGTCACGTAGGAATTCAACTCCGGATCGACCTTGCTAATACGGCCAAGGTACGCTTCCACCGCCTCCGCGCTGGTCACGTCCCCCTTGTCCATAGCGGCCATCAGTTCACTCAAGGTCAGGAAGCATATATCATTCATCAGCAGCGCTATCCCTCTATGATTTTCGGAACCCGCAGATGCCCAAAGTCTTGCGAGGGAGCGTTAGCCCGCCAGAAATCGGCGGGGAACTTTACATTTTCAGCGTCATCGCGATAGACATTTGTGATGTCTAGCGCATGAGACATCGGTTCCACGCTTGCGGTGTCCAGCTCGTTTAGCGCTCCTATGAAATCAAGTATCTGGGAGAGTTGCCCTCCGAACATCGCCTCCTCCTCTTGAGTCAGCCGTAGCCTGGCCAGGGTGGCCACATGGCGCACCTCTTTTTCAGTAAGCTTCATAACTTGGCGCGTTAACCGATTTTTCTTTTGTGAGTAGCCTTTTTAGAGCGCCATCTTCTTTTCTGTTTCTTCTTTTTTGTCGGGCTCATCTTTTCTTTCCTCTGTATTTATAGTTTTCACGCTTTTCAATTCGAAGAGTCCAAGTATAAGGCAGAATAAATTCCCCTCACAAGCCTTATATTCAATGTCTTTTGATATTCTTTGATTTTTTGCCATTCAAGCTTTTGACTTATCGGTCATTGTCTGCCATAATTCTCGTTTATCTTAGAGTTTGGAATCCATCACTCACCATAACCGAATTATGAATTTGGACCAAAACCAGGTGGTTAAAAGCCACAATCCGGATCTCGAGGGGCTGATAAAGCTTTCCGAGTTGGACAAGATCATCAGTCAGCTCACCGACGTGATACAACGCGAAATCCCGGGACAAATAAAGGCCCTGGAGGACGATTTTGTCAAAGATCAGGCAGAGCTTAGGAAGTATGACGAGGAAATAGCCACCCTGACGAAGAAGAAAAAGGAGCTGGAGGCGGAAGTGGACGACACCAAGTCCAAAATCGCCAAGGCCAACCAGAAGCTTCCAGAGGTGAAAACCAACGTGGAATATCGCGCTATCATGAAGGAAACCGAGAACTTCAAGGAGCGGATAAACACGATAGAAGACGAGCAGCTGACCCTGATGGAGCAGATGGAGGAAAAGGAGGGTGAGCGCCCCGCCATCGAAAAGCAGGTGGCCGAAGACAAGGCCAAGCTCGACAAGATGAAGACCGAAAAGAAAGTAGAACTGGACTCATATAACGAACAACTTGACAAGACGAATGCGGAGCGCGCCTCTATTATAGGCGCCATCACTCCCGCCATTCTGTCTTCATATGACAAAGTGCGCGGCCAGCGAGCGGGAATGGGCTTGGCCAAAGTGAAGGACGGCTCCTGCATGGCGTGCTTCCAGATCATACCGCCCCAGCTTTACTACCAGGTCCGCACCACCGATGA
>JAOUNV010000495.1 GCA_029880775.1 Nitrospinota bacterium
GGCCATGGAGACGCTTCCAGGCCGGTGAGCATGATGTATTGGAATAGCGGCGACGTGGAAAAAGGAGCTGTGGCTAGCATGTTTTCCTCCATTGGCTCCGGCAAGAAGGACGCTTCAGACGCGGCTGCGGCTGGATTCGTCGCCACCGGGTCGTACAACGTCGGCACGTGGAAGGTGATGATGAGGAGGAATCTGGTCACGGACAACAAGGATAAGGACACCCAGTTCGAGGTTGGGAAGTATATCCCCATCGCGTTCGCCAGTTGGGACGGATCCAATGGCGAGGCTGGATCAAAGCACACCTTGACCACCTGGCGCTGGCTTCTGCTGAAGCCGGAGACAGGCTCCGCGGTGGTGATGGTTCCGGTGATGGTCTTCGTCCTGCTGGTGGCGGGGCAGTTTATCTTCTCCATAGTGGGAAGAAAAGAAGACTGATTGTTGAACACGCATAATAGCGATTAATTAGATATAGGAGGTTATGGTATGACAAGGATTTTGGCTTTAGCCGTGTCCGCGTTGATGACGATGGCGGCTCCAGCGGCGATGGCAGCCGATGGCAAGGCGCTGGTGAAAAGTAATAAGTGTGGCTCCTGCCACCAGATGGCGGGCCCTGCGGCGAAGACGATTGCTCAGGTTCTGAAGCGCAAGGCGCCGGACCTGTTCTACGCTGGCAGCAAGTTCAAAAAGGATTGGCTGGTGGAGTATATCCAAAAGCCGACCACTCTGCGTCCTGGTGGCGTGGTTTATCTGAACAGCATTTCCGTCGAAGGCGAGGCTGACGTGGTGAAGAATCCGCCGAAATGCGCTTCTAAGCTTTCTGGTGGAGACGCTGCCGCTGTGGCGGATTACCTGATGACCTTGAAAGACGCCAGCATGAAGACCGGTGTGTTCAAGAAAATGAAGGTCAAGAAGGCCAAGGCTCGTGTGGTTATGATGAAGGACGAGGCTTGCAACGCCTGCCACAAATTCCCGAAGAAGGGCGGCGGAATCTCATGTCCCACGTTCGAGGGGATCGGCGCGAGATTGAATCCGGACTGGATGTACAGCTTTATTCAGAATCCGCAGCATTGGGATCCGAAAGTGTGGATGGCCAAGAGGGAGTTTGACGACGCCACCTTGCAGCTGATGGTCAACTATCTCGTCAAGCTCAATAAATAGGGGAGGATGGATTGATGTTTTTAAGTAGATTCGCTTCGATTTTGTTTTTCGCGATGTTGGCCGCAGGCTTTCTCGGCCAGGCGGATGTCGCCGCCGCCAAGGAAAAGGCGGCTGATAATTACAAGCTGTTCTGTGTGCAATGCCACGGTACTAAGGGGACCGGGCGCGGGATAAACGCCCCGGCGCTTTCCGTGCAGCCGCGCAACCACACCAGCGCCAAGGATATGGGTTCGCTGACAGACGAAAGCGTTGCCAAGGCCATAAAGGAAGGTGGAATAGCGGTGGCTAAATCCACCCAGATGCCACCTTTCGGAGGTGTTTTGACTGACGAGGAGATAGCTGACCTGGTCAAGCACCTGCGTGGAATGTGCAAGTGCGAAGGTAAGAAGTGACCTGATCACTGTTTCAGAGGTTTCATGGGTTTGCGGCGCGTCCCATAAAAACGCGCCGTACGCTTTTTTTATAACGGAAAAGCGTGTCGATTTGAGGGGGCTTGCAGTAACAGTTTGTGTGGTGGGAGGTGGGTTATCTTTTTGAGCCCTGATCTGGTATAGTTGTCAGGTGTGATGGGTGATTAGAGCTCTTCATGCGAAATGTTTCCCTTCGGAGGTAATGTATGAGATACGGCGCGATACTGGGCGCAACGCCAATATTCCTGGCTTTATTCCTATTCACCATTTCACCCGTCGCTCCGGTATGGGCCGCTGAAGCAAGCCATGGCTTCCACTCCATCAGGGTTTCCCCGGAGATGAAGAAAAAAATCGGCAAGGAGACCATGGAGAAGGTGTCCCTTTTTTTCGAGGAAGCGGAAGCGGCCATAAACAGTGGGAACCTTGAAGCGCTTATGGCTTTATACTCAAACAGCTATAAGAACGGGGATCATGACAAGGCCAGCGCCAGGGAGATATGGAAAAAAATTTTCCATACCTTCGATGGGATGAGCACCATGCATAATATGAAGCTTGTAAACTACTCCCAGGATGGCGGACTGGTGGTTATCGGCTGCTCCGGAATCCTGCTGGGCAAGCGGAAGGGGGAGGATGATCGCGTGCCGGTGGACACATGGACCAACGAGGAGCATATTCTGACCCTGGAAAAAGGGAAATGGAAGCTAGTCGGCTCGGCGGGAACCAAAAGAAAGAGACTCTGGTTCGACAAGCCTATGCACCCTCTTTTTTAGGCCCTTTGAATCCATTCGGGGCTTGTCTCATCTACCATAAGGGTTCATCACTCGGTGG
>JAOUNV010000496.1 GCA_029880775.1 Nitrospinota bacterium
CCTCCTTTAGCGTGGAACAGAGCGAAATACAAGATTGTAGCCAATTGGGTCCCCAATGCGATTGCTCCCTGGGCTCTGAATAGACCCAAACCCGCGTCTGTCTGGGCTCCCATGAGCAGCTTGCTCATATCGTTGTTGTACATGCTGTAGCCTAGAGCCGCGAAGAGTATAATGCTGGCTGTGCCAAGGATTATTGAATCAACGAACAGCGCCAGGAACCTGGAGCCGATACCTGATGTTTCCAGTTCGCCGGGTAATGTGTGTCCGGCCCTCAGTCGCCTCAATATCTCCTGCTTCCCCTCCGCGCAAACCCTGTAGCCGAAGAGCTCCACGATTTCATCTTGCGGGGTGAGCCTTCCTGTGACCTGGCAAAGCTCCATCTCATCCTGGTCGCTATCGACCCGGTCTTCGAATTTGAATTCAGGCTCCTGATTCATTTCTTCTCCTTACCAAGGAATCTTACCATTGAATATATAAAAAGTGAATGGTCGAAAGTTGGCTGGTTTTCTTGACAGGTTGTTGGAAAAACCGTCAATATCGCGGAAAGTGATAAGCTGTACACCCCATATATGAATAAAGCCAATGCCAACACTGATAGCTGAGTAGACACAAACTCCATCATTCCGGCCAGATCATCAACGCATCGGTGAATGCTGTTTTTCCGTCCAAGCAGCGTTCACCGCTCCATTTATCAATGGCTCTATTTTAGGGGAGGGTTACAAACTGAAGAAGGACTACGATGCATGTCATTCCTAGCTTAAGCGAGGAATCTCATACTTGCCAATCCCCGCTGCTTCCCCGTGGTCGCCTGACCACGGTGCTTACAAACCCACACCCATCTCCTCATATATCCCCGCGAACTGCTCCATGGTGATATTCTCCGCCCGAAGAGTGGGCGCCACACCTGCCGCGTCCAGCGCTTTTAGCAGCGCTTCCGGGTTATCGAAAAGCTTCGCCAGGTTGTTCTTGATAGTCTTGCGGCGATGGACAAAGGATGTATGCACCAGCTTAAAGAACGCCTCCTCATCCGCCACCTGCACAGGCGGCGATTTCCTGGGAACCAGCCGGATCACCGCGCTATCGACCTTCGGCCTGGGCCGAAAAGCGCTCGGCGGAACATCGAACAGAAACTCCGCATGGCAATGGTACCCCACGAAAACAGACAGCGACCCGTATCCTTTGCTCCCGGCGGAGGCGGTGAGCCGGTGCGCCACTTCCGCCTGGGTCATCAGTGTCATGGAGGCGACCCTCTCCTTATTCTCGATCAGTTTTTTTATGATCGGCACAGCCACCGAGTATGGCAAATTGCTGGCCACATGAAAGGGGGAAGGGAGGGTGTTGTATTCAAACTTCAGCGCGTTGGCCTTTAGCAAATGGAAGCTCTCACGTGTGGCGAAAGCTATTTTGAGATAGTGGAAAAGGTCCTGGTCCAGCTCCAGGGCGATCACGTCGGCTCCTGTATCCAGCAGCGGCCCAGTGAGCGCGCCTTTGCCGGGGCCTATCTCCACCATGGTGACCCCCCCCGCCGCCCCGGAAGCCTCGGCGATGCGTTGGGCTATGGCTGTATCGGCCAGAAAATGCTGACCCAGTTTGTGGCGTTGCCCATGCTCCTTCATTTAAAAGCCCCCCTTCAGCATTCGGGCGGCGGTCCGGATGGCATGGACCATGGGGCGCTCATCGGCCACACCGCCGCCAGCTATATCAAACGCCGTCCCATGATCCACGGAGACCCGCAGGAAGGGCAGACCCAAAGTTACATTCACCGTTTCCCCGAAGCTTAGCGCCTTAACCGGGATCAACCCCTGGTCGTGATACATGGCGATGGCCACATCGTACTTTTCTCTGGCGCGGGGTGTGAACATTGTATCGGCCGGGTGGGGGCCGGTGACTTCCACTCCTTTGCGCCTGGCGTCGCGTATCGCTGGCGTGATGATCCTGGTCTCCTCATCGCCGAAGAGGCCACCATCAGAGGCGTGGGGGTTCAGCCCGCAAACGGCGATCCTGGGGGAGGTGATTCCGTATTGTTTCATCGACCGGGCCACCAGCAGGATTAAATGGAGCAGCTTTTTCCGGTCCAGCAAACGGGGAATATCCCTCACCGCCACATGAGTGGTGGCCACCACCACTTTCAGCTTTCGGCTGGCCAGCATCATCGCCACAGAGGCGCCGCCGCAACGTTGGGCCAAAAACTCGGTATGCCCCGCGATCTTGTATCCGGCACGGTTCACCGCTTCCTTGCTGATGGGGGCGGTGACCATGGCGGCGAACTCTCCATTATGTGTCCGAGTGATGGCCTCCTCCAGAGCGCTCATGGCGGCCAGGCCGGAGGATTTGGATACATTTCCCAATTTCGTCGGGTCAAACGGGAACGCCGCCGCCTTCATCACGGCCA
>JAOUNV010000497.1 GCA_029880775.1 Nitrospinota bacterium
GCTTTGCGGATGAGATAGTAGATGCGCCCTCCGTCATCGCCCCACAAGACTCCGGTGTCAACATCGGAATCGAATTGGGCCAGCAATATCCATTCTTGCGCGGCATCCCGCAAACGGTTCATGACAGTTTCCCTAAAGTTTCCATCCTTGTCCAATTCCACAACCCCTCTGGCGGTCATCTCGGCGAGACACTGCACACGGAGGACATCGGCCCGAGCCGGGCTTGGCCTGCCAAAGAATTTGTTGATGGCGTCATAGCCCTGGGTAAACGATTGGTAGTATCCAAATATATCTGCCTTGAAATATTCGGCAGTCTGTATACCCTCAAATATCCGGCCAAATCGGTGACGTCATATTCGGAATACGGCTTTAACAGGGCAGGATGGGCGGGGAAACGTTTGTCGCTTTTTATATCCTGTGGAAAGGGGAGGGGCCGGCAGCTCTATGGGTCATACCAAAAGTCAGAAACACATCCGCAGAAGAGCGGAAAACACCCCAACACCTAGGTACGAGGGAACATAACCCATACCTACCACCCCAGCGCGGTCTTGAGGATAAGCGCGATAAGAATGATCCCCAGGCCCAGGAACACTGAGCCTGCTATATAGGCAAGCCGGACCCATTTCGGCTCTAGCGGCTCTGTAACTATCACTTCGTCAAGCTCGCCGGATTCCTTCATGGCGGCGTAATCCTCGCTCCGCTCCTCCATATACTTCTCCTCGGGCGCCAGGCCTGTGAAGATGACAGGATCCATTGGGAACGCCTCCGGCCGCAGGTGGGTGTTGAAGAAGTGGATGGTGAATATGAACCCAACCGCCAGCAGGGCCTCGTCGCTGTGGACTATCATGGCAAGGTTGATGATCCAGCCGGGCAGCCAATGGGTGAAGAAGACCGGGAACCATAGCACAAGCCCGCTAAGCCCGATAATGGGCACGCCCCAGAACACCGCGAAGTAATCGAACTTCTCCCAGTAAGTGAACCGGCCATACTCCGGCCTGGGGCCCAGCCATGTGAACCATTTAACGTTGCGCCAGAAGGTCCGAATGTCGTTCAGGTTGAACATCATGGACTCCGGGCGGAATGTGAATCCCAGCCACGATAGCCCGCTTTGCCTTTTCATCAGGGCAAGCTGGCGGATATGGTAGAAGAAATACCCGAAGGTGACTATGGCCGCCACCCTGTGGATGAAGGCGGCCCCGGACACTCCGCCAAGCAGGTCCGCCAGGGTCTGGGCCCAGGGCTGGTAAGAGTATTTCAACATCATGCCGGTGAGGGCCAGGGAGAGGAAGCTTACTATGACGAAGATATGGGTGACCCTGTGCCTCAGCTCGAAGCGCCTGACGAACCTGCCAGTGGGGGCATGGCCCGCTCTTTTGGCCTTCACCGCCTCCGCCAACGCCCTGGGCAGCCACAGCAGGGTGTGCAGGCCGAAGAAGCCGAACACCCCGAAGAGGAGCAGCGTCATGAACCAGTATGTGTAATAGATGACCGGCCTTTTCTCCATGGAGTGATAATCGGCGTGGGGCATGAATCCGGTGAAGTTCTCCGTCACCTTCCTGTGGCATTTGGAGCATGTCCGCACAAGGTTTCCCTTGGCGACGCTGGAGGCCGGGTTGGCGGGGGGGAGTATGGTATGGGCGCCGTGGCAATCTGAGCATTTGGCCGCCTTTTCGTAGCCTAGCTTGTGGATCTTGCCGTGTATGGTGTCTCCATAGGTGGCCGCCAGATTCTCGTGGCACCCGCCGCACTGGAAGTTTATCTCCATATTGAATTTCGGCCCGGTGACTTTGGATATTTTATGGGAGCTGTGGCAGTCGTCGCACGCCGGGAAGTTCTTTGCCTCGGAGTCGTAGTGGGAATAGTGGACGCTGGAGACAAAATCCCTGTAAACATCCTCGTGGCAGCTTCCGCAGGTCGCCGGCAGGTTGTCCCTGTGGACGGAAGAGGCGGGGTTGGAGCTATCCAACATCCCGTGGGAGCTGTGGCAGTCTATGCAGACCGCAGGCGCCATGTGGCCTTTTCTCAGCACCTCGAGCCCGTGGACGCTGGAGGAGTAATCAGCCATCGCCACGGCGCCCTTGGGCGAGATCGCCTCTGGCGGCTTTTCCCCTCCATGGCAGCCTCCGCACAACGTGGGGATCTCCGCCTTGAAGGTGGGGGAGTCCGGGTCCATATGGAATTTTATGTTGTGCGAACCATGGCAATCGGAGCAATAGGGGGCGTCCATGTTTCCCGCCGCCAGGGCCTTGCCGTGGACGCTCTTTGTGTATTGCTCGCCGAAACCTCTATGGCAGTTGGCGCAGGCCACCCTCCCTGTTTTCACGCAAGGCCGCTCGTCCGCCTTCTCGTTCACGTCAGAGTGGCACTCGGCGCAGGAGATGGAAGTG
>JAOUNV010000498.1 GCA_029880775.1 Nitrospinota bacterium
GGTTTGGTCATCGGCTGGGCGAAGGAAAACAGGCGAGACCTGGAAAATGTGGCAAAGCTGAAGGATTTCCAATCCGCCACCGCCATATTGACCGAGGAGTTGGCCTCAGGGAGCGATGGTATCGCCCCGGAGACATTGTCTAGGCTCCAGGATTTCGTCATTGCCCACTTCGGTGACAAGCCCGGCTGGAGGTTTATGTTGGTGTCAAAGTCCAATAAGGCTCTGGTGTCTCTATCCAAAGGGGTGGGCAAGGAAATCATAGGCGCCGGGGAAGATGACGTATTCATAAACAAAATTTTGTCGGGAGACTTCGCCATAGACACAAGGCGGGAGTGGTATTTCACGCATAGCAATTCAGCAGGCGCCGCCACTTCTTCAGGAGTAATCATCTTCGGTGTTCCGGTCAAAGATCCATTAGGTCGGGTGATCGCCGGATTCGCACTGGGAGCTAAACTCAACCACGAATTTTCCCAAGTCCTGCAGTTGGGGCGGATAGGTAAGACAGGAGAAACTTACGCCTTTAGCCGTGATGGCTTCCTGCTAAGCGAAAGTCGGTTTTTAGATAATCTGCGCCAGGCAAACATAATCAATCCGGGCCAATCATCCGCCTTCACTGTATCCATCCGTGACCCTGGAGGCAATATGACCAAAGGGTACCGCTCCCACATTTCCATAGATAAAAGGCCACTGACCCGGATGGCAATGGACGCTCTGAACGGATACGATGGGGATGATATGCAAGGCTATCGGGACTACCGGGGTGTGACGGTGGTAGGTGAATGGCTGTGGGATGATGATCTTGGGTTTGGGCTTGCCACAGAGATTGACACCGAAGAAGCCTTCAGCGCCTTTTACCTGACCAGAAATATTATATCCATGATCATGGGAGCCACCGGCGCCCTGACCTTGACTTTATATATGCTGCTGCTGGGTGGAAGTAGGCAATCAGCCACCCTGGCGCGCACCGCGATGTTCGCCAACGAGCTTCTGCGTAAGGAAGTGGATACCCGAGAGAAGGCGGAAGAAGCCCTGAAGAACAGTGAAAAGCGGCTGCAAGGGATGATGGACAACACAACGTCTGTAATCTACATGAAGGATCCCCAGGGCAAATACATCCACGCTAACAAAATGTTTTTGAATTTGTTTCACTTGACCGCCGAAAGCGTGATCGGCAAAAGCGATTACGATATTTTCCCAAAGAAAACAGCAGCCTCCTTCCGGGCGAATGATCTGACCGTGTTAAACACTGGAGAGTTGCTGGAGGTAGAGGAGACGGCGCCCACCTCTGATGGTGAGCGAACATATATCGCCGTAAAATTTCCCCTGTACGATGAAAACGGCAAGACCCAGGGGCTGTGCGGAGTTTCCACCGACATCACGGAACGGAAACTGACTGAAAACGCGCTCAAGGAGTCGGAGCGCAGATTCCGCCATATGCTAGAGGACGTGAACCTCCTCTCCGTTATGCTCGACAAAAAGGGGAACGTGACTTTCATAAACGACTTCCTGCTGAAGCTTACTGGCTACAAGTGGGAGGAAGTGGTGGGGCGCAACTGGTTCGATATGTTTATCCCAGAGGATATCAGCCAGCAAATCCAGGAAAGCTTTTTCCAGCTTGTGGCTGGAGAAAACGAGTTTTTGAAAAACTATGAAAACGAAATATTGACAAGCGCCGGAGATAGGAGGCTGGTGGCCTGGAACAACACGGAGCTTTTAGGCGCCGATGGGCGGATTTCCGGCACGGCCAGCATGGGGGTGGATATCACAGATCAACGCGCGGCGGCGAACGCCCTGTCTCGCTCGGAATCAAGGCTCAACGATATCGCCCAAAACAGTGGCGACTGGATATGGGAGCTTGACCATAACGGCAAGATCGTTTACTCCAGCCCTGTGGTGGAAGCTATCATCGGGCGCAAGCCTGAAGATGTGATAGGCATGCATTTTTCCACATTTCTGCATTCTGAGGAAATTGAGACTGTTACGGACAGGGCAAAGGATATTGCTATAAATAGGCAATCCTTTGTGAACATGTCCAGCAGGATTCTTCACAAGAATGGCGCCGTGCTATACATAGAATCCAGTGGAATGCCGATGAACACGCCTGAGGGAGAATGTACCGGTTATCGCGGTTCTTCCCGAGACATAACAGCGCGCATCTTGTCGGAGCGGGCCCTCAAGGAGAGCCAGCAAAGCCTGGCGCACGCCCAGTCCATCGCCCATATAGGCAACTGGGACTGGGATATCGTGACAAACAAGCTGGAGTGGACTGACGAAATTTACCGTATCTTCGGCCTGGAGCCCCAGCAGTTCGGCGCCACATACGAAGCGTTCGTGGACCGTATACATCCGGATGACAGAGACAAGGTGAACGCCGCGGTGATGAGG
>JAOUNV010000499.1 GCA_029880775.1 Nitrospinota bacterium
CCGAATGGGTTATCCCATGATGATAAAGCCCGGAAAGCCGTACCCCGTCCTCCGAGACCATGATAAAGTCTGCGTCTGAAATGTTGGCCGCCACAACGCACAAGGCCGCCCACCCCAAGCTCTCCTCGCTCAGGGCTTCCTTTAGGGATGCGGGTTTTCTTGTAATGGCCCACACTGTGAGCCCGGCCAATGTATGGCCAATCGGCGTCGGCACTTCTTCAGGACTCCTTTCATCGCCAAATTTTCATTATAACTTATGACTGATGTGAAATCCTGTTATTTCGAAATGTGGATATAGCCGGACGGCAGGCGCAGACCACCCCATGTGAAAGCCTGAAGTCCGCCAAAAAGGAAGGTCAATAAGCGTGCTTGTTGACGAAACCTTTCCAGATGGTGAGCCAGAGGATCTTAAGGTCGAACAGCAGCGACCAGTTCTCTATGTAGTAAAGGTCGTACTCGACCCTTTTCTCCAGGGAGGTGTTGCCCCTGAAGCCGTTTACCTGGGCCCAGCCGGTGATGCCCGCTTTCATCTTGTGGCGCAGCATGTATTTGGGGACGCTCTTGCGGAAGTTCTCCACAAAGACCGGCCGCTCCGGCCTGGGGCCGACAAGGCTCATGTTCCCCACCAGGACATTGAAAAGCTGGGGCAACTCGTCCAGGCTTGTTTTCCTTAGAAAACACCCCACCCTGGTCCTGCGGTCGTCGTCGGAATTGGCCCATACGGCGCCGGTCTCCTTCTCCGCGTCCACCCGCATCGTCCTGAACTTGTATATCTTGAACATCTCGCCGCCAAAGCTCATCCGCTCTTGGGTATAGAAAAGCGGTCCTTTGGATTCCAGCTTTATGGCAATGGCGACCAGCAGCATCACGGGCGACCAGAAGAGGATGGATAAAGGGGCGAATGTATAATCGAACGCCGATTTGAGCACCACGTTCCATCCATACATGGGGCTTTCGGACAGTGAGAGGATCGGGAAGCCGTCGAAGTCCTCCACGCTGGAGTTGAGCCGGATGAACTGGGTGATGTCCGGGGCCAGCTTGATATCCACCACCTCGTCGTCCAGCTGTTCCAGCACATGCTCCAGCCGGTCATAAGAGCCATGGGGCAGGGCTATGAATATCTGGTCCAGCTTGTGGGAGTCTATCTTCTGCTTCAGTTGGTCTATTGTCCCCACCACCTGGTAACCATGGTACACCTTGCCGACGTCCTCAGGATTGTCCGACAGCATCCCGGTGACCACCATGCCCGATTCCGGGTGCCTGGAGAAAGTCTCGGCCAGGCTCTGTGCAAGCTCCCCGGCCCCGACAATAATTACATATCTTAAATTGTACCCCCTCCGCCTGAAGGCCCGCAGGACTGTGCGCACCATGACATGGGAGATGATCAGCCCGGAAAGGCTCAACATCCAGAAGAACCCCATCGCCACGCGGGAATATGAGTATTCCCTGTAGAAAAAGGCAGCGGCCATGGTGATCATGATTGCGGTGAGGGTGGCCTTGAATATCCTGAAGTATTCATTGAACCTGGAGTCGGACCTCATTGGGGAGTAAATACCGCCCCAATGCATGCACAGCCCCCAGATGATGACAAGGAAAGGAATGAAGGAAAGATAATCGGAAAATGGAGGGACACCTTTAGGGGTTGGCAAATCCCATTCAAAACGTATGTTGTAGGCCAGCACCCACGAAAGAACCACCACGCCTATGTCGACCAAAAGCATAATGGTCAAAAACAGCTGATTATGTTTTTTCAGCATTCCCTTATTCTTCTGTTAAGGTTTCAACATTGTACTTCAAGCGGAAAACACACGCTCTCAATGATGAAGGGTGCTTTGGACACACCTTCCCCGCCAGAATCCCCCATGCAAAACGGCTCCTCGGAAAGCCATACATCTCATAAAATGACGGCCGGCTGAAAGACAATAAGCCAGCGCTTGTATGTTGTTAATTATACACAACTTTACTCAAAAAACACAATGCAGGAAATATAGAATTACAATTCAATAAGTTAATGAGCATCACACAGCAAAGAACCAGGCCATATACTTTTTCGAGACGGTTTTTTACAAACCTTCTCTTCTGGGGATATGCCTATACCTTTCAATGGACTAGGATGGCTTTGAGATAGGGACAACCATGGTTACCGTCACACCCTGACCTTCTCCGGCCGATTCAAGCTTTAGGGCGCCTCCATGAGATTCCATTATCATTCTGGACAAACTAAGCCCCATGCCGATACCGCCCGCCAAATACTCGTACTTTCCGGTAAAATGTCTTTGAACCGCCTCCAGAGAAAAGTATGTCTGGAAAGCCATATCGATACTTTCCTTTTTCATGCCAATCCCTTCGTCCCTTATTATTATGGATACCTCATCGCCATGCTT
>JAOUNV010000500.1 GCA_029880775.1 Nitrospinota bacterium
CATTACCGTCATGCCTGGTGTATCGTCTATATGGATGGAGCGCTTATACATCTCGCCGGCGGCCATGGTCAACTTCGGCCAATCGCTTTTGGAAAGGTATCCGGTGCGCACCTTGTTGCTGGAGACCCGCGCCTCTGAGCATAAAACACGCATCACCAGCTGCTCGGCGCTCATCTCCAGGCTGAAGATACACGCAACCGCGTCCTCCACCTCTTTCGTGTAATTCTGGACAATATTGAGCGCGAACGCAGTCTTGCCCATGGAGGGCCTGCCCGCAACGATTATCAGGTCCGACTTTTGAAGCCCGGCTGTTTTCTCGTCCAGATCCTTGTATCCGGTGGTCACCCCGGTGACCAGACGCTTGTTCTCATAAAGATCCTCAATATTTTTCATCGCTTTATTGAGGATGGGGCCCACTTCCTGAAACGCGCCACGGGATCTTTTCTGGGAGATGTCCATGATCATCCGCTCGATCTCGTCCACCACCATGTCCACCTCTTCCTCCTGCTCGTAGGCAAGGGTCACGGCGTCGCCCGCCACGGTGATCATCCGGCGGAGCACGGCTTTTTCCCGCACCACCCGCGCGTGGACCCGCACATTGGCCGAAGTGGGAACAGAGTCGAGAAGGTCACCTAAGTATTCCACTCCCCCCACTTCGTCCAGCCAACCTTTGGTGCGCAACATCTCTGCGAGGGTCAGCACATCCACAGGCTCGCTTTTATCGAAAAGTTGAAGACCGCATTCATAGATTTTTCGGTGGGCGGGCTTGTAGAAATCCTCCGGACCGGAAAGCGCCTCCATAGCCTTTGGCAACGCTTCGTTGTCCAGCAGGAAAGCGCCTAAAATGGCGCGCTCCATCTCCACGTTATTCGGCGGGGTGCGCAGCTTCTCCGGCCTGCCGCCCTCCTGGGTTCTGTTCAGTTGCTGGCCATTCATATTAGTGTCCGTGTCTTTCAAGGATGGTTCCCTGAATGCGATAAAATCTCCCCAGCCCGTGTCGCAAGGCTCAAGAATTTGGATTATACCTGTCCGGGGGCCAGGACGCTATATAAGCTTATCCTGGAGGCTCGTTTTTTTCAGATATCGCTCCCTCCTGGAGCGGGAAACGCGCATTTCCCCTGAGACAATTTTTGCATGTGAATATGATTTTGTAGACAACTAACACAATTGTCGTAACCTTTGCGACACCTTGATAAATCCAGGAGTGGCACAAACTGCAACAATACAAGGCGATACGTTGGCCATCAAAGCAAATAGCCTTATGGCACATGTTTTGCTCCATTACATAGTGAAAGTCAGAAGTGTTTATGGCTTTTATTTGATCGCATGGAATGCGGGATAGGAGAAAAGATGGACGAGAAGCGGGACAGAGACCTTAAGGATCTCTCACAACTGATCGTAGCGGCGCTTACCAAGGACGAGGCTGTGATGAGCGCCTTGGCCGACCTTAAGAACCGAAAGGTCATTGAGCCCTCCACCCTCCTTGGTCTTGCCTTGAAGATCAACGATCTTCTGGAGCTTTCCGGGACCGCCTTTTCCGGCGATGAGGCGGAGCTTTTCCGAGATAAAGAGCCCGACAAGGAGGCTGAGCTGGATCCTGCGTCTCGGTCCGAGGCCGAGCCCGTGGTGAAAACCAGAGCCATGATAGACGGCAAGCAGCTTTCCTATGAAGAGATCCTTTTCGAAGAGTGGGCGATATCCAAGTTTAACGAGAAGCAGTGGCTGAAAAAAACCGGTCTGGCCTGGTAGCCGCATAGCGTAAACTTAGAGGTGTCCGGTTCGTGGGGCGCTTCAGTGAGGGCTGCAAGTGTTGACTCTGCATGTTTCCTTGGTTAACATATGTCTTCATAGAAGGATAACAGGGGCTTGAGGAAATATTTGTGTACGCCATGCAAGGCATGATCGATATTCACCCCTGTTTCCATTTTCAAAAGTCACTTTCAGATCCCGTGGCAAGGTGACCCAGAATCCATCCAGCCAAAGCCTTTCGCAAATTATGAGCGAAGAGGAATTCGTTCCCATTCTGCGGGAGGCCAGCGTCGACTTTCTCTCCCTGCTAGCCCACCTTGGCCGGGCGGGCGAAGGAGTTAACAAGCTTTTCATTTTCACCCTGCTAAAGGAATCGGATAAGCTGGAAAACCTGTTGGACGACTATGGCGCCAGGTCGAACCTGAAGTATCTCTACTTTTCCGAAATGGTGGCCAGTGTGCGAAACTTCTGCCTGGCCGGGTTCCAGATATTTCATATGGTGGAGAGATATAACGACTACATCAGCCCCACCAGCGATAACGTTCGACACGGCTTTGAAGAAGAAGCTCAAAAAGTGATGGTCTATTTCCTGCGGGTCCTGGCCCGGTTTCACGAAAGCCTGCTGGTGGAGGC
>JAOUNV010000501.1 GCA_029880775.1 Nitrospinota bacterium
TAGATCTTTGCCATCTTAAGTTTGTTTGACATATGCGCCTCCTCACTTGAGAAGGTACACATGTACCCTTAAAATGGCCGCTTTTGAACTGCCCCTAACTGGCCGGGTTTAACTGCCCACTGACAGATGGATTCTTTCTCCCTCTTAAATGAAAAACAGCGGCTAACCGTCAGTTTCAAAATCGCCTGAATCCCGCCATTCCCGGCCTTTGGAAAATGGTTGCCAGTTTGCGCTTAGCCGTGCTACGCTTAAATGAATATGATTATCATTATCATGCCGCCGCAGGGTCGAGGCAAGATTGATGAGCTAAGAGTGAGGCAAAGCTTGGCGGGCTGCAATGGCTGACCGGTTGAGAATACCTGATCTCCGGAAGCAGCCCACTTAAAATAACGGAGTGACAAGATGATTCAAATCACAGAAAAAGCCGCTGAAAAAATAAGGGAAATGAAGGACTCTCTGAACGCTGGGGATAGGGATTTCAGGATCGGCCTGATTCCTGGCGGTTGCCGGGGCCTTTCCTACGAATTCGGCTTTGATCATCACAGGGAGGATGATATGAAATCCACGGACCATGGGGCCACTATCCTGGTCAGCCCTGATGTACTTGAAAAAGTGGATGGGATGACCATAGATTTTGTGGAGGAGATGGCAGGCTCCATGTTCGTCTTCAGAAATCCGAGGGCGGCCGCCACTTGCTCTTGCGGAAATTCATTCAGCGGATAGCCTGGCAAAGCTGTAATAGCCACCATTGCGCTACAGTTCGAGCCTATTTGTCAGTATTTAGGCCATAAAGTGTAAAATCTCTGGCATAATATATAAATGCGCCTGAGATTTTTCAGTTTTTGGGTTCTTGCAGCGGTGGCCGCCATCTCCCTATTCAGCAGGGAGGCTTCGGCCATTTCCGGCATCTACCTTGCCCAGCGATGGAGCGTTCCAGAACCTGGGCCTTTTGTTACAGTGATGGCCAGAAATGGAAACAGGACGGTCATAACCCTTCTTCCTGGCGCCAGCGGAGGAGGATCCGTGTTCACTCTTCTGATTCCTGTTTCAGGTTCCCTTTCCCTTGAAGGGGTAGGAAGCGCAAGCCCGGATCTAATACAATCTTTGGATAACTTCACCGCTCCACGTCTTCTGTACAGGGATGACACAAACCCGTGCCAGCCGGACTATTCCCCTGGCTTGTCATTCGACTCTTTCTACTGGAGGTTTTGCCCAAACCACCAAACCCAGCCAACCTTTGCCTTGGCTGCTTTGAAAAACCACGGGGTCTCCGGGGTATATGACTTTAGGATCCTAGATCCGAAAGATCCCACTGGCACACTGGAATGGTTAGCCAGGAAGAACTATATCCTGCCCCATGGGTTTGCCGGGGCCTTGGAGGAATTTTCAAGAACAGGCGCCAAGCTTCTGGCCGCCACATTCACATTGGGCATATCTTCCATGCCTGAAAAAGGCAGCTTGCCCCCGATAGTCATGGAGCTTGATGAGCCAGCCATGACCCTGCCCCCTCCATTCCCGCTGGCCAAGCCTTCGGATTTGGTGGTTTTCGTCCTATCCGGACAAGGCATGCCTATCATCGAAAATTATGAGGCCAGGCGTCTCCCAAATGATGGGGCGATACCTATGGCCGCACTTAACAGGCATTTTGACAGATACACCGCTTCTCTTATGGACCCCTCCAGCCAGTATGGCAAAGGGAAGGTGTCGCTGGAGTTTCATAGCGCCATAGGCCCAGTGGAGTGCCGCGACTATTTTCATTTTGAAAGCGCCCTGGCTGGGTACGGCATACGGCAGAAGAAGCCTTCCGGCCTGGAAGAGCTGGCAATAACCAGGTTTCGACTCCACCACTCTTGGAGGCTATTCCCTGAAAGTATAGTTTTTAAGCCTGAATTTTCGAAGGGTGGCCGCATCCTCCCCTTTACATGGGTAAGAAAGCCCTTTGCCGGGGACACGGCATGCGCCGGGGGTGAGGGATACTTAGAAAATTATGAGTCGTGGACCAAAGAGTCCGCAAACATGATCACTGACCAGTACCTTGATCCGGACTGGCGGGAGACCCTGGCTAAGGAGGTTGAAACCATCTCTCTTTTCAACAGCGCCGCAAAAGGAGATATCGCCCAATTGGAGAAGGCTGTTGCGGCCGGGATGAATATCAATATGACCGGCGCCATGGGCGCCACATTTCTGTCCTCTGCGGCAAACCATGGGGCGAAGAATTCTGCATTATGGCTGCTGCAAAAGGGGGCCAACGTGGAACCGCCATGGATCTGCAATGGAAACTGTCCCATGCCCTACACTCCCCTGACGCTGGCGTCTGAAAGAGGGGACTTGGAGATGATGTCCATACTCCTTGCGTACGGGGCGGATATTGAGGCAAAGGC
>JAOUNV010000502.1 GCA_029880775.1 Nitrospinota bacterium
GCCTCAGCTACGGAAGGATGCTCCAGCAGGAACCTTTCGAATGCCGGCCTGATGATAGACTCCACCGCCGATTGCGCTTCCGGATTGTTCAGCTTCTCCTTGGTCTGTCCCTGGAACTGGGGGTTTGGCAGAAATATGGAGAGCACCGCGCATAGCCCCTCGCGAGCGTCCTCTGCGGTAATGGGCAGCGTTTTCCCCTTTGTCCCCAGCCGCTCTATATGATTACGCAGCCCCTTGACAACGGCATTTCGCAATCCAGCCTCATGGGAGCCTCCCTCGGCCGTATACACAGAGTTGGCGTAAGAATACATCCGGCTCTCTGTTTCTTCGGTCCATTGCAGGGCCACTTCCACCTGCAAACCATTTTCCTCGCGATGGTAAAAACGCTCCGTCCCCACCTTTTTTCTGGTGGTCAGTATCTTGCCCAGAAAATCCTTGATCCCGTTTTCATAAAGAAACCGAGTCCTGGTACCGTCTCTCTCGTCAGCCACCTCAATGGATAAGCCGGAATTTAGAAATGCCTTGGTCTCCGCCCTGTCTATGATCGTTTTCTTGCTGAAGTTGAGAACTCCAAATATCTTCGGATCTGGGTAAAAGGTGATTTTCGTGCCAGTCCCCCTGATGGAGGCGCCCTTGATCAGCTTGGAAACCGCAACACCCGTCTTATACTCCTGGGTCCATTCATATCCTCCGCGGCACACGGCCACCAGCATCTTTCTTGATAAAGCGTTAACCACGGAGATACCCACCCCATGCAAGCCGCCGGCGGAAGAATAGCTTTTATTGGAGAACTTGGCGCCGGAGTGGAGGGTGGTCATAATTAGCTCCAGCGCGGGCTTTTTATGTTTCGGGTGCTTGTCCACCGGGATACCCCTGCCATTATCCTCCACCGTCACTCCCCCATCCTTTTGCAGGGTGACGGTTATCCTGTTGCAATGCTTGTTGATCGCCTCATCCACCGAATTGTCCAGCGCCTCCCACACCAGGTGGT
Source organism: Nitrospinota bacterium (assembly GCA_029880775.1). GTDB lineage: Bacteria > Nitrospinota_A > UBA7883 > UBA7883 > UBA7883 > JAOUMU01. Next base: position 992 of record JAOUNV010000502.1, read on the forward strand.
GGAGCCCCGTAAGGTCGGTCCCCCCGATATACATGCCGGGCCGTTTGCGCACCGGCTCCAGCCCTTCGAGTACATCAATATCCTTGGCAGTGTAATCTTGGCTCATTTGTCTTATCTGTCCTTATTTCAACCAGAAACCAGCCCAAGTAGCTTCTTTCTTTTGGAGGCCAGCACCCTGCCCACCGTCCCGCGGGCGCCTTTCTCCAGCTCCGCCACCTTTATATTTTCATCCTTGCCGGAAATATAGGTCAGAGTGATTTTGTCCTTTTCGTCCACCAGCCGGTATCCCTTCAGAATCTGTCCCTCTTTGATCTTCATCAGGCGTACACCAGAACCGGGCCCACTTAATACAGGAACCTCATCCAGATTGAATTTCAATCCCTTTCCGTCTCCAGACAAGGTGAACACACGCTTTTTGGCGGCTATGCTGATCCCCAGCACTGCGTCTTCCCCCTTGATTGTGGCGATCTTCTTGCCATTTTTATTCGTCTCCGCCAGGACCGAGGAGGAGAAACGGAGCCCCATCGCCCCTTCAGTCACCAGCATCAGGGACGTTTCCTTCAGCAGTATCTGGCCGTAGACCGACTCCACCTGCCGCTTGTCCAACTGATCGAACAACCCGGACTGCTCTCTCCTTCTTATCTTCCCATCGGCGTCCGGCTGGATCACCGCCATCACCGCCACGATTCTCTCCTTATCAGCGAACCGGAATATCGACTGAACCGGATCACCGAAACCTGTGGTCTGGGTTACATCCATTGCCTTCACGCAATAAACCTTGCCGTGAGAGGTGAAAAAACAGACCAGATCGCGAGTGCTCACAGGCAGCCAGGATAGCAGCGAATCTCCAGTCTTGAACCGCAAGGTTTCCGGCCGATTCAGCGTTTTCATCCTGCGAACCCATCCATCGCGGGAAACCACCACATGCGTATCCTCATGTTCTATGAAATCATCCGCAGTGAACTCCGGCTCGTCCTTGGTGGAGGTTACTATTATCGTGCGCCTTTTATCGCCATACTCGCTCCTGATCGCCAGAAGCTCCTTTTTAATATGCTTCCATAGCTTGGCTTTGCTGCCAAGAAGTTGCTTAATAACTCCCCTTTCCGTTTCCTTTTCGGCTTTCTCACTCCTGATCTTGGATATTTCCAGCCCCACAAGAGCAGCCAGCCGCAGGTCCAGGATCGCATTGGCTTGCAGCTCATTCAGTTTGAACCCGCTCATCAGCTTTTCGCGAGCCTGCTCCCTGGTTTTTGAGGAGCGGATAATGGCTATGACTTTGTCCAGATTTGCGTTGGCTTTCAGGTACGCGGCCAAAACCTGAAGTCGTTCCTCAAGTATCGCCAAATCGTAAGTCAAGCGTTTACTGACTGTTTCGTATCTAAAGTTAAG
>JAOUNV010000503.1 GCA_029880775.1 Nitrospinota bacterium
TCGCGGTCGGTGAGCGTAACCTCTCCTTTCCCTTCAATGTATACGACCTTTTTGCTCATCTTATTCCCTTTCGATATGAGGGGTGTTTTCTCATTCTCGCTTCATTTGGGCAGTGGCGTGGGAACCGGAGCCGTGTAAGCGACCAACTCCGGTTCCGGCCTCGCCACAGCCTTGACGACCATCACAGCGCCGTCATCAGAAAGTTATTCCTCCCGATCCTGAGGGACTCCCGGAACCAAGCGACTGGCTTTGTGAGGAAATCGACTGGCTGACGAATCGGGCCAACTTCGCCAACGATCCTTCCGTGACGTTTCCGACAGAGATAACCTGGTCGATTCCAGTCTCGCGCTTGAAATGTTCAAGATAGTCTTTACACGCAACATCGTTCACCCCGACTAGTACCGTACGGATCGACTCCATCTCTTCGTTCTTCATCGCCGCTGCGATTGTCCGCCGGACATCGCCCACGCTGTATATCGAGGAATTGTCCTGTCCATCGGTTATGACGAAGACGATTCCGTTTACATCGAAATCTAGGTCCACCAGCGCCTTGGCGAAGGTCAACGTCGCTTCGACACCGGTCTGCGTAGCGTCGATCAGCTTGGTCATACCGCCCACTACTCCCAGCGAATAGTTGTTCATGTCGATAGAAGAAAGCGGTAGAAAACCGTGTATCTCTCTGATGTCCGAGCTGAAGGACACCAGCCGCACCAGCAGGTTTTCGGCTCGCGGTGATTTTTTGCACGCGCCGACTGCAGCCTTTAGGGTGTCTAGCAGCTCTTTCTCGAAAATTTGAACGCTGGAGCTGGTGTCGACCAGAATAGTCGCCAGCGTGTATTCGGTCGCTCCCAGGTCATCTGGGCGGACAGAGGAGAAAACATATCCTCCCCTTCCTGGCAGAACGACACTCTCCATATTTGTGCTGTCAAGTCGCGGCATAAGCGCCTCCTTTTTTATATGGTTTTGTTAAAACGTCAGTTGTATATTTCGCTCGATTTGGCCACACGCATTCCGCGGCCTGTTATCTCACTCACGAAGTCAATCGCCACATCCTCGAAGCCGGGGACGGGAGACGTTGTATCCTCCAGGAGGATGAACTTCCCGATTCTGCTATCACCGAAATTGTCGGCGATATCCCGGATGGTATTCGCCACGCAGTGCGACAGCGCCTGCCCTGTGAAAAGAATTTCATCCGCCTCCTGAAGGGTTTTTACAAACCTTGTATTCAGCTGCGTCCCTTCGTCGTCCGGATCGGGCACGTCGGCTTGTACAGCCGAGTAGTGCTCCGTCAAGAAATTCGATCCCTTAGTTACGAAATCGACAATTGCAAAGCTCTCCTCCCAGGTCTTCAACGCTTCGAAGACAGGAGCCACAACCTGCGCTCCCTCTGATCCTATAAGGCAGTGGGGCGGCCATATGCAGAGGGGATAACGTCCGTTGGCTTCCAGCGTCATGACATAATCGGTGGCCCGTTTCATGTATGCCGGATTCCGGGTCCGCCATTTCCCTTTTCTCACATCGCTCACCTCGATGATGGTAAAGGGGGGTGGAGGATTTCCATCGGTGTCCGCCCAAAAAATCGGATGCGCGATGTCCACCATATGGTGACTGTCGAGAGTGACGTGGATGTCACTTAACTTGTCTTTGATCCGCATGATCATTGCCGCTGTCCTTCCGGCGTCCTGGTCTGCTCCCGGCACAAAAAGGGAGCCTTTGGGATGGCAGAAATCGTTTTGGGGATCGATAATGACCAACCTGATATCTTTTGTCTTCTCCGGCATCGCTTTCCTCCTTTCAAGGATTTCTCATGTAAGCTACTCCTTGCACCATATGTAAGTGTAAGGCCAACACCAATATAAGTGTAGTTGGGACACTAAGTCAACGTGAAAATGACGCGAATCACGAGAAATTTAGCTATTGCCCAAATAATCAATGCAATATATCTGTATTTTCCTCCCTAGGCACCCCCTCTGGCGCAGAAAGGAGTTGTGTTTGTGTATGGAAGACACCATAATTACTATGTTGCTAAAGCTTGGCGGGAGAGATGACAAGATGAGTGAAGAGGGGAAGGGGGATTACACCTATGATTTTCCCCGTCCTGCCGTTGCGGCCGATGTGGTTCTTTTCGGATACGATGCGGCGGAGGAGGCGCTTAAACTATTTCTTATTAAACGCTCTATCGACCCTTTTCTTGGCAAGTGGGCTTTGCCGGGCGGTTTTGTCGGGATGGAGGAGGCTATTGATGAAGCCGCCTCCCGAAAGCTCAAGGAGGAGGGGGGGCTTGAAGTCACCTTTCTTGAGCAGCTATATACCTTTGGAGATATAAACCGGGATCCTCGTGGCCGGGTCATTACCATCGCCTACTATGCG
>JAOUNV010000504.1 GCA_029880775.1 Nitrospinota bacterium
CCTTTACCGCCTGCTCGTATGGAATATATTCCGGCCTCCAGATAATACTTTGTATCTTGGTCAGCGGGTCATCCCCCTCATTGTGGGCGGTAGCCAGGCCTTGTTTGACGGCGGTGTTATATACCGCCAACGCCACCTGCTCTGTCACTTTGCCCAGCTGTGACACCTTGGGATATAAGGCCATGTTGGTGGCGCAATCAGGCGAGGCCATGTCCGCCAGCCTTCTGGCGGCGGCGGTGAACATCTCGTCGGTGATCTTCCCCGTGCCGGAAGCCAACACGCCAAGCCCCACACCGGGGAATATAAATACGTTATTCCCCTGGCCAATTCGTCTCTTTTTGCCATCCACCTCCACATCGTCAAAAGGGCTACCAGTGGCCACGATGGCCCTCCCCTCACTCCATTCGATGATATCGGCCGGTTTGGCTTCCGCCTTTGATGTGGGGTTACTCAATGGGAATATCAAGGGGCAGGGTTTGTTTCTGGCCATCGCTTCCACCACCTGGCGAGTAAAGGAGCCTGGCTGACCAGATGTGCCCAAAAGCACAGTCGCCCCCCAGTTTTCCACAGTTTCCAGCAGTGTTACCTTGGCGCTATCCTTCACATCCCAGCCATCGCAAACTCCAGGTTCCGCTGCGAACTCCAGCTTGTAGCACTCAATGTCCTGCCGATCCTTGGTCACAGCGCCACGCCTGTCCACCGTCAATATGCGGCGGAGCGCCTGCTCCTCGTCGAGTCCTTCTTCCATCAATGCGTTTTTGATTTGCCGGGCCACCCCCACACCCCCCGCGCCAGCGCCGTAAACCAGGAATTTCTGGTCCACCAGTCGCTCTTCGGTAATCCTCATGGCCACAAGTATTCCGGCCAGCACCACAGCCCCTGTCCCCTGGATATCGTCATTGAAAGAGAGTATCTTGTCGCGATACCTGTCCAGGTTTGTATAAGCGTTCTGCTTGGAAAAATCCTCCCACTGCAAAAGAGCCCCGGGATATAGCCGGGTGATCTGATTCACAAACTTGTCTATGAACAGGTCGTAATCCTTCCCCTCCAGCCTGCGCCTCTTGGCGCCCAGATATAGCGGATCGTCCAGCAGGGCTTCATTGTCTGTGCCCACATCCAGGCAAATCGGCAGACACCACCATGGCGCTATCCCCGCGCCCATGGTATACAGCGACAGCTTGCCAATGGGGATACCCATGCCCCCCACCCCCATATCGCCAATGCCCAGGATGCCCTGATTATCCGTGACCACTATAACCTTGACCTGCTCCGAATCCAGGTGGGCCGCCATCTTGCCTATCATGTCCACATTCTCCGGCGAGACATAAAGCCCGCGGGAAAGGCGGTATATGTGGCTGCCCCGGCGGACGGCTTCACCCACCGTCGGCGTATATATTATCGGCGTCATCTCCTCAGCGTATCTTTTGAGAACCGCATAGAACAAGGTCTCGTTCCTGTCCTGCAACGATCGGAGGTATACGTATTTCTCCATGTCATCCAGCCTGGAGGAGTAGTTCTCATACACTCTGTTTATCTGCTCTTCTATGGTGGAGACATGCGGCGGAAGCAGCCCCACCAAGCCAAGCTGGCCCCGCTCGTTGGCAGGGAACGCCGTCCCCTTGTTCAACAAAGGACTGTGCAAAAGATCGGCCCCGCTGATGCTGACAGAGAGATATTCCCTCCCATCCTGGTCACTTCGTTTTTCAAAATGCTGCATAAAATAACCTTTCCTCAGGTTCAGCCGCATAGCCGACCTCAACCCGTTCACGAACACTTTTCCCAAGCGGTTTTCGAACTAATCAATACATTGTACATGGCCATGAGCGCATGCCAAAGCGCTGAGCGCCGCCGCCGGGGAGGAGCAACCCACAGCGACCGGTGGCTCACATAGTGACCAAACCAATATTAATAACAACTCTTCGATATCCGCATAGCAGCCAACAGGTGTTGCGCAACCCTGGGTCCATGCTCAGGACCTGAAATAAGCGGACACATGTCCAGATTTTCATCGTTTTCCAGCAGTTTGGCGATCTATGGTTCCATTCGTGGAACAACTGTTGTTTTGGCTTCAGAGTAGGTTTAAGCTAAGAATTAAGTTAACAAGACGACACGGGCCGCACCCTTGATAAATAAAAATTGCGGGGAATGGGGATTTTCCAAAATTTTACAACAAGGAGCGGCCCGTTTTGTTTATAATCCCAGGCTTTCCTTCAGTTCTTTGTAATATGTGCGCCCCACAGGCGCAGGCTCGCTTTCCCCCTCGATCTCCGCCAGGTACTTGCCGCCCGCCTCCACTTTCACCCTTCGGACCATGGAGAGGCGCACGATGGCGCTCCTGTGCACCCGCATGAAATCTTCAGGCAGGGA
>JAOUNV010000505.1 GCA_029880775.1 Nitrospinota bacterium
CCGATAGTCATTTGGAAGCCCGGTTTTTTATCGGCCTTCCCGCCGATGGAAGAAAGATCCTGGCGAAAACAGCAGAGCCAATTCTATTCGAAGAGGCGCCCCAGATAGTGGGTGATTCGCTCTACCTGGAAAAGCTGGATCAGGATGAGGTCTATCGGCATATCAGGCTCGCTGAAGACGCCGATCATTTGCGCGGCTGTCTGGACTCCATGGAGCTTGTGGCTTTCATAGCCGACAAGGCGGCGCTTCCGAGGGAGAGTGGAGCAAGTGAAAAACCTTTGCGCGGCGGCGAGGTCATCCCGTTCAAATCGCCGGAAAGCCTGAGGGTGGAAGTTGCGCTCCCTAACGCCGGGAAGGTTACCGGCATGGGTATCCGCAAAGGCGTGAATCTGATAGTAGGAGGCGGGTATCATGGCAAGTCGACACTGATGAGAGCCGTGGAGCTTGGCGTATACAACCATATTCCGGGTGACGGGAGGGAGCTATGCGTTTCGCGCGCGAACACTGTGAAGGTCCAGGCGTCGAGCGGCAGGTCGGTGGTGAAAACCGATATATCACCTTTTATTAACAACCTGCCGTTCATGAAAGAGACCACATCCTTCACCACGGAAAACGCCAGCGGGAGCACTTCGCAGGCGGCGAGCATAGCGGAGTCAATCGAGGCGGGAGCGGGGGCGCTATTGATGGATGAAGATACCTGCGCGGCGAACTTCATGATCCGCGATAAACGGATGCAGGAACTTGTGGCTCGCGAGGACGAGCCGATCACGGCGTTTATCGACAACATCGGGAGACTGCACGAGGATAAGGGAATATCAACGATTCTGGTGATGGGTGGTTCGGGAGATTATTTCGACGCCGCCGATTGCGTGATCCAGATGAAGGAGTTCGTCCCGCATGATGTTACCGGCGAGGCCAAAAGAGTCTCGGCGGAATTCCCGACAGGGAGAATGGACGAGACGGGCGCCGACTTCACGACAAAGCAGACTCGCAAACCGGTGGCGGCGAGTTTATCGCCGTATAACGAATACAACAAACTCCGTATCTCCTCCCAGGATATCAAGACGCTTATATTTGGCAAGGAAAGGGTGGATCTATCCGATATCGAACAGATTTTAGAGACCACCCAACTTAAGGCTATCGGGCTGGCGATTAATTACGCAAAAAAGCATATGGACGGGAATAGGCCGCTTGATGAGATTATCGGCCTGGTAATGGATGAACTGGAGAGGGATGGGCTCGATCTGCTGGACACAAATCTTATTGGTGATCTCTCCGGGTTCCGCGGCCTTGAGTTAGCTGCGGTTCTGAACAGGATCAGAAGCCTGGAGATAGCCTGACGAGGAACGAGCCATTTCATTGCAAAACACCATCCACGGGCATAAATCCGCCCTTTAACCATCACCATCTTGCTTTTGGCCCCTTCCCTGTGCGAATATTGAATCTGGAGCCATTCGTGGGCGTGGTTTTGGGGACGCTCATCGGGGTAACGGCTCTCCATCCAGCAACTGCCATGATTTGGAGGAGCGAATGAAAACTTACACTCCGGACAAGATTAGAAATGTGGGGCTGGCCGCGCACAGCGGCGCTGGTAAAACCACATTGGCCGAAGCTATGCTGTACGATTCGGGATACGTCAACCGCATGGGAAAGGTGGAGGATGGCTCCACCGTCATGGATTTCGATCCGGAGGAAATAAAGCGACAGATGACCATAGGATCCTCTGTGGCCACCTTCGACTGGAAGGGCGCCAAGTTTAATATTATCGACACTCCTGGAGACCAGAACTTTATAAACGACGCGTTTTCCGCGCTGACCATCATGGATTCGGTCATCATCCCGATCCCCGCCGATACGGGGATCAAAGTGCAGACCGAGAAAATATGGAGCAGGGCAAACGCCAGGAATATCCCTAAAATTCTTTTTATAAACAAGATGGACACTGAGCGGGCCAATTATGCCGCCATGATCCAGCAGATAAACGATATCTTTAAGTCCAAGATACTCCGGCTCACCCTCCCCATCGGCACGGGGGAGCAATTCAAAGGTGTGGTGGACCTTTTATACATGAAAGCGTATGTCTATCAAAAAGATGGGGAAGGCAAATTCACCGCCGAGGATATCCCCGCCGACATGAAAGAGGCTGCGGAGAAAGAGCGCCAGGAACTGATAGAAAGCGTGGCGGAGACCGATGAAAAACTGCTGGATATCTTCATGGAGACAGGTACGCTGAGCGATGAAGCGCTGTACAAAGGGTTTCGGCGCGCGGTTATATCCGGGGAGGTAACACCGGTAGTCTGCGGCTCCGCCCTGCTGAACATAGTGGTGAGAAAGACGCTGGACCTG
>JAOUNV010000089.1 GCA_029880775.1 Nitrospinota bacterium
TGGCGCTGCCGGTGATTTACGGATACCTGCTCACTTGGAAAGAGAAAGAAAACTATCCCGCAAGCGCGCGGGATGACGCCTGAAAACATAACTCAGAAAAGGAAATTACAATGAAACGACTTACGACAATTATCACGGCCCTGCTTATGGTGGCTCTTACATGGGTGGCCCCCACCTGGGCAGCCGATCACAAGCATATGCACGGCGATATGCATGGCGAACCTGGAATGAGCAAATCTATGGACAGTGATAAAAAAAGCATGTCAGGGATGTTCATGACCACGAAGGAGATCAACGGCTACAAGGTTTCGTTCCATGTGATGAAAGCGTCTGGGGGGATGAAGCATGATGACTCCCACAACCTGATGGTGAAAGTGGAAAAGGGTGGCGCCCCTGTCTCTGGACTGATCGCCAACTCCAAAGTGATCCACCCGGATGGCACGGAAGAGTCCAAGAAGCTGATGCAGATGGGGGATTGGATGATGGCAGGGTACGACCTGGGGCATAAAGGGAAACACCAGTTGATGATCCTGTTCAAAACCGCAGACGGGAAGAAACACTTTGGTGGTGTTTTCTATCCGTGATGAGACGGGGTTGATTGCGATGGGAACAGGATTTTAGACCGGCAGGTGTGCTACGCAACGATGGATCGCCAAGATTCTTAACTTGGTTTGAATCTGTTTTGCGTAAAGCGCTTCCCTATCTTTGCCATCCCTCTATCTTGAATATTTTATCGATTAACTTTCTTTCCGGCTTGCCGAAATCGGGAGCGAACCAGAGTTCGAATCGCGCCGGGTAGAATACTCCCCAGTCCCCCTCATACACGGTGATACGGCTGTTGTAAAAGAACTGTTCCTTTTCTGTGTCGCAAAAATAATCACACTCAGGGGGCGTAGTACAGTGCCATATCAGGTCCAATGGTGGTTTTTATATATTATTGAGCTTTAAGTATCGATACAGGTTACAATCATATTCCATGGTATCAAACATATAAAAGAGGAGTATGCCTACATGGTATCTAGCGAGACCAAACCTGGTTTTAATTTTTACGCTGGCCTGTTCATGGTGACTTTCGCCACCTTGGCGCTCCAGATAACCCAGACCCGTATCCTTTCGGTGGTAACCTGGTATTATCTGGCGTTTTTCACCATAAGCATGGCGATGTTTGGGCTGACAGCTGGCGCCGTGTGGGTCTATTACCACAGAGCCGAACTTGAGCGCGGAAACATTTCCGATCATCTTTCGCGGTATTCTTCTCTTTTCGCTCTCTCAATTCTCGTTTCATTTCTGATCCAGACTACTTTGGCCATCACGGGTTTCTCCAGTGGCAGCGCAGTGCTTGTATGGATGGAGATGGCGATAGTCCTCGCGGGACCGTATGTGTTTTCAGGGATCGTCGTCAGCATCGCGCTCACCATGAGCCCGTACCCTATCGGGAAGGTGTATGGTGTGGACCTTTTGGGAGCGGCGATAGGCTGCATTGGCGCCTTTTTGCTTCTCAATATCACCTCCGCTTACGCCGCGATATTCTTGATCGGCGCCGCAGTGGCGTCTGGAGCGATATTCTTTTCCAGGCATGCCCGGATACTGGGTGTAGAGTCAACATGGGAAGGGGGATTGATAAGTCGGGTCACCGGCAAACCGCTGATGATCATGATCTTGGCGTTGGCCCTGGGTTTGTTCAACGCAGTGGCGCCTCGGGGGTTTGAGCCAATACTGGTGAAAAACAAACTTCCTAATAAAGATTCAGTTGTATATTCCGAATGGAATTCCTTTTCTAATGTCCAGCTAGCATACAATGGCGTTGTATCTCCAGCTATGTGGGGTCCTTCCCCCATTTTTTCCCAGACAAACTGGCGTGTGGAGCAAAACATGCTCAGAATCGACAGCGACGCTGGCACCGCAATGTATTATTTCAACGGTGACAGAAAGAACTTGGGATTTCTTCAATACGATATAACCACACTGGCCTACAACCTGCCACGAAAAAAGGAAAAAGCCGCTGTTATCGGTGTGGGTGGTGGCAGGGACATTCAATCCGCCCACTTTTTCGGGTTCGACGAAATTACCGGTGTAGATGTAAATCCCATATTCATAAAGATGCATATGCGGGACGATTTATTCGCCAAGTTCTCTGGCATCAGGGATATCAAAGGAGTAAAGCTGGTTAATGATGAGGCAAGGAGCTGGTTTAGGCGGACTGACAGGAAATTCGACATGATACAAATGAGCCTGGTGGACACATGGGCGTCCACTGGCGCGGGCGCCTTCACCCTTAGCGAAAATTCACTTTATACTCTGGAAGGGTGGGAGTGCTTCATGAACCGGCTGACCCCGGACGGGGTTTTCACAGTCAGCCGCTGGTTTGACCATAATAACCATATCGAAACCGGTAGGGTGGCGAGCCTGGCCACTGCAGTGCTGTTAAGGATGGGGGTGGAAAATCCACAGCGCCATATCGTTCTCGTCAGCCAGGAACTGCTATCCACAATAATCATTTCAGTTAGGCCCTTTGATCAGGCGGACATAAAAGCTCTCGAATCTGCTGTGGAAAAATATCAATATTCATGGGTTATTAAACCCGATGAGCCGAGACCGGGGGGGGTTCTGGGCACAATACTATCCGCAAAAAATGTGGTTGCTCTGAACAAAATCAGCATTGGTACGTTGTGGGATCTGAGCGCTCCCACCGACGACCGTCCTTTCTTTTTTAACCTGATTCGTATGAACACTCCGATTGCGGTGTTCAGTAAGGTGTGGGGGTATGGTTATTCAGGCAAAATAAGATCTGGTGTCATAAGAGGGAATGTCATAGCCGGGTTTGCCCTTGCTAATATTTTTCTCATATCCTTGTTTCTCACGACGATAACCATAGTGATTCCTCTGCGGTCGGCAGTGCAGGACTCCGGACGAAAGCTGGTCAATGGCGCCACGTTATATTTCGCCTGTATTGGGTTTGGTTTTATCACCGTGGAGATGGGGATGCTCCAAAGGTTCAGCGTTTTCCTGGGCCACCCCATATATTCACTCACTGTCGCCCTGTTCAGCCTGATACTCTCCACCGGAATCGGCAGTCTTTTGTCAGATAAGATTAAACTGGACACTTTCGGAAAAGTGGCCACATGGTCAGTTATGACCGCCGGTTATCTGGTATTGTTCGCCATTTTTGGAGGGAAGGTCTTATTTCTTTTTGATGCGGCCTCCATGATGACCAAGATATCGGTCAGTATCGCGATGATCTCAGCGGTCGGGTTATTGATGGGGTTCGGGTTTCCCACCGGCATGTCGCTGGTTTCCAAAATCGACCGTCGTCCCACCCCTTGGCTGTGGGGAGTGAACGGAGCCTGCGGAGTCCTGGGATCCTGTATCGCCATTTGGATAAGCATATCGTATAGCATTAGCGCCACGTTCATGGTCGCTGCGGCTTTCTATCTGCTGATAATCCCATCCGCCAGAATGATAATTGGCGCTAAGGCATGAGAAGGGAATAAAAAAAGGCCGACACCCGCTCGGGGCGTCGGCCTTTTTAAATTTACCCGAAATTAAATACTGAATCTAGAAGCGGTTTCCGCAAGCATAACCCTTACACACGCCTTCAAAGCTGGCATGACATTTCTCGCAGGTCTTCGGATTCAAAGGATGCCCAGCGTCGCTGGCGGCAATTGATTTTCCGGTGGAAATTTGCAGAACATCATAGATCGGTTTTCCGTTCTTGATTTCCGTGGTAAACACCGCGTCGATTTTCTTGAAAACAAGAACACCGAGCATACCTTCGGGGTATTTGCCGCCCTTCACCTTGTAGGTGGCGTAGGCCTTCGGATGGATGTAGGACTTGTAGTTACCCGGATTGACACCGCAATAGATATCCACAGTCGCCTGCAGGATGTCGTCTCCGCCGAGCGCAATGACGTTCACGCCGCAAGGAGGCATGGGGCCTTTGGCCTTACCAGCGGGCCATTTCGCCCAGAATTCATTAGCGCTACCCACGCCAGTGAACCCAATAAACATGACTGCAAACAAAGTGTAGAAAAGGACTTTTCTCATCGTTCCCCCCTAAGAGTAAAGAAAATGAATAAAAATGAGCCAAAATGCGCACGAGCCATCGATCTGTTCGAAAACTCAATACGCAAGCTTAAATACCCCTCATTAACACGGTTGGAAATAACCGCAAATGATTCCTGAAAAACCTGCGCCTCAGCGATGCAAGGCCTTTCAGCGTTATTCTGAAAAACCGTCAATAAACGCAGTAAACTCTATATAGCTTCTCCATCTTGGGGTATGACTAAAGTCATACAATGGAATGGGGCTGATTCCGAAACAGGGGGATTCGTCCGGCTAACAGTCTCGTATGGTTACACCTGTGAATCTGTACGTCTCGGCATGAATAAAAATATCAAGAAGATGAACTTGTCTTAAAACTATAAAAATAATTTCATGGAGGAGCGTAAATTGGTTAACCATTTGATACTAAGGCCTTTGGAATGTGGAATGAATTGCGACTCGAATAATTCAGAGCATTGGATTCCCGGAAGTTTAATGGCTCCTGGCCCGACTACAGCATTTTCCCACTGCATGGTGGCTATCGAATAAAACATGCTTGCAACGGGCGGAGATATGGGTTAGATTTGTCGCTGACTGAATATTTAGTCAGCGGATTATCACAGGTTTGTTATGAAAGAATGTAGTTATACGGCTTTGGAGGCAGAGCCGAAGAGCACCCAGAGGAAAAGGCCGGAGGGGCTTGAAAGGATACTGGTCGCCGCCGAATCCCTCTTCGCAAAGCAAGGGTACGAGGCCGTCACCATAAAGGCCATCGCCAAGAACTCAGGACAAAGCCAAGCCAACGTCATCTACCACTTCAAAAGTAAAAAAGAGCTTTACATTAATGTCCTGCGCCAAGCCAGGGAAAGGCTGGTGAGCAATGCCACTCCACCCGATATTGATTCCAAAGAATTTAGCTTGGGGGAATATATAAGCGCCTTTGCTAAAGATCACCTGGACATGCTCACCAAGGATGAAAAAGCGGTGAGGCTTTTATACAGAGAAATATTGGGATACGGCATTATTGAAGGGAAGGAGCTTGCCGCCAAAGTCCTGGGTCACGACCTAGGCTGCTTTGTGCAGGCGATGGAGGGTAGCAGAGGCTCCATGCGCAAAGGAGTGAGTCCTGCCGCCGCCGCATTCCTCATTTTAGGGATTAACGCCATGTTCGTCCATGCGGGGAACGTTGTCCGGCACATGCCTGGCGGCCAGTTTGCGTCTGGCCATGACAAATTTCAGAAAGAAGTTATCAATATATTGTTGAATGGGATGTTGGAGACAATCGATGATTAGGAATATGCTCTTTAAAAAATCATGGAGCGCCATGGGATATGCCGCCGTCTTGTTATCTATGACGGTTCTGCTGTGGGCAGGCTGCGCAGGAAAAGAAAAAGAGGGAGAGAACACTACCAACAAACCAAGATCCACACCTGTGACCATCGTGAAGGCTGTGAGCCAGACAGTGTTGGTCACCCAGGAGGTGATCGGGCTGATTGAGAGCAAGGCAGCTCCTTTTGTATCCGCCGAGGCCGCAGGCCGCGTAAAAGAAATATTTGTTGACGTGGGTCAACAGGTGACATTGGGCCAGCCACTGGCCCAGCTGGATGGCGAAAGCCTGGCCATAGGGAAGAAAGCGGCTGAGGCGGCGGTTAACCGGCTGGTCATCCTGTCGGAAAACCAGCAAAAAACCGTGGAGCGATATTCCAAGCTGGCGGAGGAGAACTTTGTTAACCGCGCCATGGTGGACGATCAGCAGGCCCAGCTGCAAGCGTTGCGTCAGCAGTTGGCCTCCGCCAATGCAAGCCTGGCCCAGGTGGATAGCGATATAGCCAAGACCACGGTCACATCCCCAGCCACTGGCCGTATAGAGAAACGCCTGGTGGATGTGGGAGATTTCGTCGGTGTCGGCAAGCCTGTGTTCCGGGTAGCATCGGCCGATTTGCTGCGGGTGGTGCTCCCATTCCCGGAAACTGTGGCGGATACTCTGTCTATCGGTCAGAAAGTGGAGCTATCCTCCCCCTCCGCGCCGCAAGTAAAAGTCCATGGATCCGTGGCGGAGATCCGCCCCATGATCAGCGCCGACGCCCGGGCGGTGGAGATGATCATGGACGTTCCGAACCCAGGTGGATGGAAGCCGGGCGGAACAGTCAAGGGAATCGTCACTCAAGAGGAGAGGAAATCGGCGGTGTTGGTACCGGAGACGTGCGTTGTGCTGCGTCCCGCTGGCGCTGTGGTGTATGTCATAGAAAGTGGAATAGCCCATCAGCGCATAGTGAAAACCGGTGTCAAGAAAGAGGGGCTGGTGGAGATTATCTCCGGAGTGAAGGACGGGGAGACCCTGGCCCAAGATGGCGCCGCGTACCTGACCGATAAGGCGCCTGTCTCTGCGTTGGAGACCGAATAGATGAATCTTCCGGAGATTTCCATAAGAAGACATGTCCTTGCCCTGATGCTTAACGCTGTCCTGATTCTGTTCGGTGTCATAAGCTACCAGCGGATTGGCGTGGACCGGTTTCCATCGGTAGACTTTCCTGTCATAACCGTCACAACGGTCATGATGGGGGCGAACCCCGACATCATCGATTCGAGCATTACCAATATCATAGAGACCACTGTCAACACAGTGCCGGGAATCGATCACATAAAAAGCGTCTCCTCACCTGGAGTCTCTTCCGTCATCGTCACCTTTTCCCTGAGCAAAGACATAGACGTGGCCTTCAACGAGGTGCAGTCGAAAGTAAGCCAGTCAATCCGCAAGCTGCCCAATGACGCCGACCCACCCATGGTGGCGAAGATGGAGATGGGCGCCCAACCGATCATATGGCTAGCACTCAGTGGCGACAGAACCCAGCAACAGCTGAACCAATACGCCCGGCAGGTGGTCAAAAAACGGCTGGAAACAATCAACGGCGTGGGGGAAGTGCGAATAGGTGGCGGAAGGAACAGGGTGATACGTGTGGAAGTGGACCTGGACCGCATGGCTTCGTTTCGGGTGGCCACCCAGGACCTTATCCTGGCGTTCAATGCAGAGCATTTCCAGTTTCCAGGCGGCTTTCTGGTCAGCGACTGGACGGAGAAAATGATAAAGCTGGACATGGAGTTCCACGACCCGGCGGCGCTGGCGGAAATGATAGTGGGCTACCGAGGC
>JAOUNV010000506.1 GCA_029880775.1 Nitrospinota bacterium
CCTTGGAGCTATACTTCCCGGCCAGGTCGTTTATGACAGGGTCCACCTTTCGGCACACTCCACACCAGATCGCCCAGAACTCCACCAGCGTCAACTGGTCGGATCGCAGCACTTCGTAATCGAAATTACTCTTTGTGAACCATGGCAGAGAGCCAGCGCTCGCCTTGCTTCTTCTGGATTTCTTTTTTCCCTTTGATTTCTTTTTGCCCCAATCGGCATACGAGGAAGGCCTATATTCCACCGCCGGTGTGACGTTGTACTCGATATCGTCAAAGCTCTTCTCTTGAACATTCTTGGCGTCGGCAGGTGGCCCGGATTGGCTGTCGGAGTAGTGGGTTTCTCCGTTTTCGTCCACCCATTTATAAAAGCCATCCGCTTGTAGTGGGGCTGTGGCGGCCAGAAGGAGCAGTACTGCGGAAATCAGGATATGTCTTCGCGAATTCATTAAATTGTGCCTCCCGAGAATAAGTCGGATTATATCATATTGATGGTAATCAGGCGCGCGTCTCGCCCAAGGTAATGGTAAAATCCTCTTCCTAGGAAACGAGATTATGACAGCAAGAAAAAAGAACAGGGACACGGCTACAGAAAGATCGCTCAATATCCCATCCTTTAAGGTGATGGATATCCTGGAAAAGAGCCAGGCGATGGAGGCGCGGGGGGAGAGGATCGTCCATCTGGAGATCGGCGAGCCGGACTTCGATACACCGGACGTGGTGAAGGAAGCGGCCATCGAGGCCATCAGGGCAGGGCGGACGAAATATACCCACTCGCTGGGGCTCGATTCGTTGCGGCGCGCCATACGCGCGGATTTCTTGAATGAATATGGAGTGGAGGTTTCCCTGGACCGCATCATGGTCACCGCCGGGACATCCAATGGGCTGCAGCTTCTCCTGGCGGCGCTTATCGAGAAGGGGGATGAGGTGATTATGGGCACTCCTTGCTATTCGTGCTACCCGAATTTCGTCTCCTACCTGGGAGGCAAACCGGTCATGATAAAGGTCCGGGAAGAGGAAAAGTTTGAGTTAAAGCCAGAAGAGGTCCGGAAAAAGATAACCCGCCGCACGAAGGCGATTTTGGTAAACAGTCCCTCCAACCCCACCGGTATGGTTATGAGCGCAAAGACCATGGAACAACTGGCCCAGTTGGGGCCTATCGTGGTTTCGGATGAGATATATCACGGTCTGGTGTACGAGGGCCGGGCGCCATCCATATTGGAGTTTACCGACAGGGCTTTTGTGATCAACGGTTTTTCCAAAAGATACGCGATGACCGGCTGGCGTCTGGGATATATCATCGCCCCGGAGCAATATGTGCGGCCAATGCAGAAAATCCAACAGAATTTCCCCATCTCAGTGAATTCTTTCGTCCAATGGGGCGGGGTGGCCGCTCTGGAAAAGGGGGGCGATTTTGTACGAAAAGCTGTCAAGAGCTACGACAAAAGACGGTTGTATATGCTGGAACGGCTGGAGGAAATAGGCCTCCCGGTGACGCATCCCCCCCAAGGGGCCTATTACTTCTTCACCAATGCATCGCGGTTATCCAAGGATTCCCTGATGCTTACCATGGACATATTGGAAAAGGCCAAAGTGGCTGTGACTCCAGGGATGGATTTCGGGCCAGGCGGGGAAGGGTACCTGCGGCTGACATACGCCAACTCTATGAAAGAGATAAAGCTGGGGCTGACCCGGTTGGAGGGTTACCTCGGCAAGTGACCACCCGTTCGCAACAGTCGGTATAGCCGGAGCCTGCGTTGCCAGGCTTTGATATATGGACAAATATGGCCATAGCGGTGAGAGAGAGCGGCAAACAAGTATGCATATGCAACGTTAATAATGGTGGCGTAAGTGGTTGATATGAAACGATAGTTCCTGGAAAAAACATTAAATATATGGTGGATATGACGGAAACGTAAGGTATTACATTTATTCTTCAGCGTTTTCCTGGCACTCCTTGCATATACCGTATATCTCGAACTTATGATCCAGCATTTTGAAATGATGCCGGTCCGCCTCCTTCTTTTGCAGCTCTTCGATCTCCCGATTCTCGAATTCTTCCACCAGCCCACACGATACGCAGACTATATGGTCGTGATGCACATCACCCGGGCCTGTGTATTCATACCGCGTATAGCCGTCCTGAAAACGGCGCTCATGCGCCAACCCGGCGTCCGACAGGATTTTTAATGTCCGATATACCGTGGCCAGCCCAATGGAAGAGTGGGATAGCTTGAGCCTTGTGTGGAGCTCGTCCACGCTCAAGTGGCCTTTCACCCGTAAAAACTCGTTAATAATGATGTCTCGCTGTATAGTGGACTTTAGCCCATTACGGGACAGGTA
>JAOUNV010000090.1 GCA_029880775.1 Nitrospinota bacterium
TCCAGCCGCCAAGGGTGGGCTGCTCCGGGATGGGATAACCCTTGGTTCGGGCGAAATCCTCCAGTATCTTTTTCTCCTTGGCTGTCAGCTGGGTGGGCACCTCCAGCGCCAAACGGACAAACTGGCTCCCTTTGCCGTTAACACCCCGGCCGTTCAATCGCAGCAGGGTGTTGGCCCGAAGCCCCGGAGGGATGGTGACCAGCACATCGCCGTCGAGGGTGGGGACGATAATCTTTCCCCCGAACACCGCCATTGTGAAAGGCGCCTGGGCTTCGTGGAAAATATCGTTTCCTTTGCGCAGGAACATTTTGCTCTCCCCCACCCGCACGTTTATCTGGAGGTCTCCCGGTCTGCCACCCATGGCGCCGGAATGCCCTTCGTCGGGGATGGTGAGAGTATTGCCGTCATCCACGCCAGCGGGGATATGGGCCATGAAACTTTTTTCGCTCTCGCGGCGTCCTTCGCCTCCACAGCCGCCACATTTTTTCAGCACACGGCCTTCCCCCAGGCATTTGGGGCACACGGCGCGGCCTAAAAAGGCGCCATCCCCTTCCAGGATACTCCCGGTCCCCTGGCACTTGGGGCAGCAGAAAAAATCGTCAGGCTTTTCGGACCCGTGGCCCAGGCACTTGGGGCATGGCGCCGCCACCTGGATTTTCAGCTCCACGCTGACACCCCGGATGGCCTCTTCGAAAGTGAGAGCCACGTCCGCTTCCACCTTCTTTCCATGGGTGGCAAGAGGGTGGAAGCACTTGTCCGCCTTGGGGCGGAACAGCCCGCCAAAGCTGAAGCCTGCGGTCGCCGCGCTCTTTTCAAGTTTCCGGCGGGTCATTTCCTTGTGAGCGCTCATCGCTTCCTGGTATGCAATAGACAGTTCCTTGAACTTCTCCGCGGATTGGGGCGCGTGATTGTTTCTGTCCGGGTGATATTTCTTGGCTAAAACGCGGAAGGCCTGCCGTATCTCCTGGGTGGTGGCGCCAGTGCCCACGCCCAGCTTTCGAAAAGCCTTGTCCTTAACCGGAGCCTTCTTCATCGCCGGTATTTTTTTCCTTTCCGGATGCGTTTCGCGCCACAATCACCCTGGCCGTGCGGACCAAGGCGCCTCTCATCATGTAGCCGGCGGCGAACTCACGGATGACCACGCCATCTTCAAACTCAGAAGTGTCCTCCACCGCCAGGGCCTCGCTGGTTTCCGGGTTAAACTGCTGTCCCACCGTTATGAATCTTTCCAGCCCTTTTTTAGCTAGGATATCATGAAATTGTTGCCTTGTGAGTTCAATTCCTTCACGGAACTTTTCCGCCCCCGGCCAGTCCCCCGCCGCCTGCTCCAGGGCCTTGTCCAGGGTGTCCAGCACCGGGATAAAGGAAACCACCAGGTTCGCCTCGTCCCTGCGCAGCCGCTCCTCACGTTCGCGCTCCAGTCGCTTTTTGTAATTATCCGCTTCCGCCACCGCGCGCAGGGAGCTGTCCCTGGCTTCCACCAGTTCAATTTCGCGCTCTTGCAGCTCCTCTGTCAGCCGCGCAATGCGATCCTCCAGGCTGGCAATCTGCTCGTCACGCCTGCGGGGAAGCTCCTTTTTCTCCATTGGCGTCTGGTATGGGGCGGTGAACTCCCCGTCGCTGAATCCCATCTCCTTCTCGGCGCCACCCGTGAGAGGCTCGTCCAGGAACTCTGCAGGGCCGCCTTTTTTCCCACCTGCTCCTCCCGGCGGGTTTTTGCGGGTCAACTCCACTTTCCCGCCCCGCCCAGGCTGGCCGTAAGGCGCCTGGCGGCCAGCGACACAAGGGCTATGGCGAACCCATAGTCCATCCTCTTTTTCCCGATAACGCCAATGGCGCCTTCCAGCCCATGGGGCCCGGCGAAGCTGTGGGCCACCACGGAGCATTCTGAAAAACCATCGATCCTCGATTGCGAACCTACCATCACTGTCTCCTTTTCCTCTTTCGCAAGGTCATCTATAAGAGCCACCAGGTTTCCGTTTTCACCCATTGCCGCGCCCAAAGCCATGATGGCTTTGATATCATCTTCGCCTTCCACATGCTGGTACAGGTTCGCCACACCCTCTACGTATATTCTTCTGGAATGGCCAGCCGCCAATCCTTCCTCCAGCGCCAGCGCCAGACAGTATGCCTCCCGCGTCCAGACCGCATCCTCTCCGGATGCTGTTTTTGTTTGCCTGTCCAGCAACCTCCTGGCCTGAGGAACCGTCATATAGCTGAACCTGTCGTTGAAAAACGCGGACATTCTCTCCGGCTTGCCGCCAGATACATCCCACCCCGGCTTGACGGCGCCCCGCAACAGCTCCCCGCTCACGGTGGCCATCACCGCTCCCAGGCGGCCATCGCCCAGCCTCATGAAGCTATACTCCCGGATTGGCGCCGAGCCTGTGGAGTTCAAACCAACCAGCCCCACTTGCCGCGACAGCGTGGATAAAGCCTGGGAAAGGGCGTCGAGCCTGGTGGCGGTCTCTGGCTGGGCCGGGTCCTCCACCACTTGGTTGATCATCTGGACACACTGGCGCGGAAGCCTGGCGGTCGGGGCCAGACACTGGGCGTAATAGCCATAGCCTTTGTCGGTGGGCTCTCTTCCTGCCGAAGTGTGAGGTTGGCGCAGATAGCCCTCCCGCTCCAGGCTGGCCATGGTGTTTCGGATGGATGCGGGGCACAAGTCGAGCCCATTCCTGCCGACCAAGGCGCCTGCGCCCACAGGCTCCGCCTTGTTTATGCTGATTTCCACCACGGCGGCCAGTACTCTTGCCTCCCTTTCGGTCAGCTCTTCTTGCCCGGCGCCTGGCCTGTTATGTTTCTTCTTCATGGGTAGTTGATTCAATTATTAAAGAGGCGCAAGCGCATGTCAAGGCAAGGCGTGGGATGTTTGGTTTTTTTGGCGGTAATATTCCCAGGGCGGAATCCCAATGGGGCGACCGGTGTCCACGGCATAATCCCTGTTTGCGCCTATGGATGTCTTGTCATGATATGGGGCGAAGCTGTGGCCGGATGTGGTATATTTTACCTGTGGGACTTGATTCTGATCTCTTGGATATTTGACAGCCCGTGGATGAAAAACCGTATTCTGATATAGAAGATCGCGAAGACACGCTGGTGGAGGATCGGTTGGTCCCCTTGTATTGGGTGATCATGCATAACGATCCGGTGACCACCATGGAATTCGTGGTGATGATCCTGATCCGGGCTTTCGGGCTGGGGGCGGACAAGGCGGAAGAATTGACGATGGATATCCACCATACCGGCCTGAGCAGGGTAGCGCTGATGCCGCTGGAGAGGGCGGAGTTCAAGGTGGAGCAGGTCCATCGCGCCGCCAGGGCGCAGGGTTTTCCCCTAACGTGCACAGTGGAGCCGGATTGACGCAGGCCGCTTAGCGAGCCTGTGGTGGGTTAGTTTTAATAGAGCAAACAAAATAAAGGAGCGAGATGATGTTGGAGTCGCTATGGAAAGCGCCTGATTGCGATGGAGGACTGTGCAGGGAGGTTTTTGTCGGCCTTCCCAGGTTCATACACACCGGCTTTTACATTGCCGCCGGGGCGATGATCGCCGTGTTTCTCCTGGCGAGCTATATGAAAATCAATGTGTGGCTCTCCGGCAGGGATGATGAGGACGCGCCGGAGCTGGTGGGGGCCACGCCTTTGAAGATCATGTATATGTCCATAATGAAGCTTCTCTCGCCTGAATGCCTGTTCGCCTATCGTGTGGGGGCGCAAAGCGAGATACGTCGCTGGGCGCTCAATTTCACCATGTGGTCGTTCTACGCGCTGGTGTTGGGCACGGCCACCGTGGCGCTCGATTACGATTTCTTCTATGGAGGCCTTTTGCAGGGGAACATTTGGCGACTTTTCTCTTTCGTTCTGGATATCGCCGGGCTGATGCTTATGGTGTCGGTCACCTTTTTCCTGTTGCGGCGCTATGTCTTCCCGCCGGAGCGGATCGTGGGCAATCTGGAGGACGCGATCATCATGATATTGCTTCTGCTGGTGGTTGTCTCCGCCTTCGCGGTGGAGGGGACCCGGCTTGCCATTCAGGATTTCCCCAGCCACTGGTCGCCTGTGGGGCATGTGGCCGGAGTGATGATCAACGCGGTGTTCTTCGGGAGCAAAACGTTGATGGCGCTTTTCTATATCGCCGCCTGGTCGGCGCATGTGCTCCTATCGTTCGGGTTCATACTGTACATCCCCTTCTCCAAGCAGTTCCACATGTTCGCCACGCAGCTGACCACGGCAAACGTCAAGGTCCGTGAGAAATACCGCAAAGGGCTGATGTATCAGGATTAAGGTAAGCAGCCGCCTGACAAGTTAAGTTAATCCCCGGCCGGGGTCGCCTGGCCGGGTTTTTTTTGCCTCCTGGCCTGCCAGGCCGCCGTCAAAAGCCTGCCCCTCGCCTGGCCCCGGACATCCCCCCCCATGGTTTCCGCTTTGACTCTCGTTGGAAAATTGGTTAACCTTTTAGTTGTCAATATCGGATAATATCTTCTATTACTTAATTTTCCGCTGGCGCAGTTTCATAATCAAATTTGAATATTTCACGTCCAGCGGGAGCATCTTCCGGCGCCAACTTATGAATAATATTTTCTCAAGCGACAATTTCAAATTTTCTTTCACCACCGCATATGCGCTCATACTGGCGGGATTGATATCGGCGGGGCCGTCTGGCGCCGCGGGGATGGATTCCATCAACATCTATGGATACTTCGACCTGGGCTACAACATCACCACAGGCAACAGGTACTCCAAAAGCGGCCCGAACAGCCCGAACCTGAAAAACGGCGCCTTCGATCAACGCCACCTGAACATCCTCACAGACATCATGGTTTCCCCCAACGTCGCCCTGCGGACGCATGTGGAGTTCGAGCATGGTATCCACCCCAGCGCCGACAGCGCCAGCGTGGTGATGGAATACGGATTCGGCGAATACACCTACAGCGACACGTTGAAAATAAGGGGAGGCAAGATGCTCTCCCCCTATGGCATATACAGCGAGATACACGACGCCACCCCGGCATATCTGGCCGTGTCCCCACCGGAGACCTTTTATCGGGCCGAATTCAAGGGGGGGCATATGGTTGTGCCCAAGTGGAGCACGGGTCTGGCCATTTTAGGTGAGCTTTCGCTATTCTCCAGCCGACACGATGTGGATTACGTGATTTACGTCGGCAATGGCGAATCCCGGTTCACCACCAACGAGAGCGAACAGGACGATAACCCCAACAAGTCTTTGGGGGCCAGGCTGCAGTTCATCTCCGCCGGGGAAGTGCTGGTGTTCGGGGTATCCGGCTTTATGGGGGACAGGGCCCTTTCCCTGGAGGAGATGCGAGTGCCTCACATCGCCATGACCAGCCATTTGAGCCTCACCTGGAAGGGGGCCAACCTGACGGGGGAATTCGGCCGCTCGCAGATGGGGAGCGTTACTGAAATCACCTGGTATGTGCAGGCGTCTGTCCGAGTCGGCAGAGTCACTCCATACGCCCGCGTCCAGGTGATAGACCCGAATGACACCACGCCGGATGATTTCTGGACTGTCATGCTGGGGGGTGTAAACATAAGGGTGACCGACGCCATGTTTGTAAAGATGGAGTGGGACGAAAACCAGCGTGGCAAAAGAAACACCGACATTATCTCGGGTGAGTCGAGAAACTTCGGCGAATTCCGTGCGGCAGTTACTTTGATGTTTTAGATAATGAGTAAAATCAGGGCGTTGGCCCTTGTTCTTGCAATAATTATCGCCCCAGGGGCGCCGGAGGGGCCAGCCTTTGCCCAGGAGCGGGAGGCAAAAGGGGATCTGGTGGTGATCGTCAATATCGCAAATCCGGTCAACCAGCTATCCGCCGGGGAGTTGGAGAAGATGTTTCTGGGCAAGCGGGGGTTCTGGGAGTGGGGCAAGCCGATAAAGACGATTGACCTGATTGAGGAAAACGTCCATGAGGACAAATCCGCCAGGGCGATTTTCAGCGCCGGTTACCTGGGCAAAAGCTTGCCATCCCTGAAAAGTTACTGGATCAGGGCTATCTTTTCCGGCCGAGGGCAGCCGCCTCTGGTTTTCGGCAAAGGAGGTGATGTTGTGCGCTATATCTCGGAAAACGTGGGGGCTATAGGCTATATCCGCAAAAAAGACTTCGTTCAGGAGAAAGTAAAGAGAATTGAAGTCATAACCGAACTCAGCCCCTAAACGCCGCGCCAGACAGGTATTCCCGCCATGAGGACAATCTCGATAAAAACAAAGCTCTACGGGGTTCTGGCGCTCTATTTGATCTCTTTTGTGGCCGTGTGGGCCACCACCTTTAGCGCCTCCAGGCAGGTGGGCGAGTACCTGGATCCATCCAAAGTTGAGCTTGTGCGTCAGGCAGACGCTTTACGCCAGGCCATGGTCGCAATCGAGATCGATTTTAACGCCGCCGTCCAGGAGCAGGATATGGAGCTCCTGGACCAGTGCGACACCAAGTCGGAGGTTTTCAGGTCCGCGTTGACCAGGCTATCGGCCCTCGATTCGATCAACAGGGGGGAGTATGTCAATGTCCGCGACAGATTTGACAGATATTTCCGCAGCGCCAGGGCCGCAGCTGTGATTCTGATCCGCGGGGACATCTACAACAGGGAGATAAATACCCACGCCGAATTCGTGAAGCAGACTCTCCCAGGCCTGAAATATAGCGTGGACAATATCGCAAACCGCAGTTACGGCGAGTTCGCCAAGTTGCTGGAGCGCTCCGTCACTCTCACCGAGATGCTGGTAAAGGAAAATTCCCTGGTTCTGTTCGCGTTGCTGGTCTCCTCCGCCATCATGTTGCCACTGATCATCAGGACCATCACCGGGCCCCTTTCCAAGCTGATCAGCGCCACCAGGAGGGTTGCGGGCGGGAACCTGGATGTGGCCGCAGAGGTGCGCGCCCACGACGAGATGGGTGAACTGGCGATAGCCTTCAACGAAATGATGACCGCCCTGAAGGAGAAGAGCGAAGCGTTGGGGCGGACCACGGAAGAACTGAAAGTGGCCAACTCCGAGCTGCGAGAGGCGGACCGGCTGAAGTCTGACTTCCTGGCTTCGGTCTCCCACGAGCTTCGCACGCCGCTAAACTCGATCATCAATTTCGCCGAAATGATCCTGGAGGATTGGGACCAGGTGGGCGTGGACGAAAAATGGTCCGGCCAGGCCCAAGACATGCTCA
>JAOUNV010000091.1 GCA_029880775.1 Nitrospinota bacterium
ACCCGCAGAAGGCTTGCCAGCAACGAGGCCTCGATGAAGTACTTCATCCTTGGCGCACTGTCGTCGGCGTTCATGCTGTACGGCATGTCGATGATTTACGGCGCCACCGGGGAGACCGGCCTGAAGGAGATCGCCAGAATGATCATCCAGAACAAGGATAATATCCATCTGGTGAGGCTTGGGGGTGGGCTGATCCTTGTCGGGTTTGCATTCAAGATATCCGCCGTCCCGTTCCATATGTGGACTCCGGATGTGTATCAAGGAGCCCCCACGCCGGTGACCGCGTTCATGTCCTCCGGGCCAAAGGCCGCCGCTTTCGCCGCGTTCCTGCGGGTTTTCTCGGAAGCTCTGATCTCGCTGCATTATCAGTGGTGGATTATCGTTTGGATACTCGCCGTGCTTACGATGACCGTGGGCAACCTGATCGCCCTGAACCAGACCAATATCAAAAGGATGCTCGCTTACTCTTCCATAGCCCACGCGGGCTATCTGCTGGTCGGTTTCACCGCCGGAGGGAAAATGGGCGTTTCGGCGGCTCTTTTCTACCTGTTGATATATACATTCATGAATATCGGCGCCTTCGCCATCGTCACTATCGTGGGTCGCGCAGGTGAGGAATGCTCCGACGTTAAAGATTTCACCGGCCTCGGATATCGACATCCGTTGCTGGGCCTTGCCATGGTGGCGATTCTCTTCTCCCTGGCTGGCATCCCGCCCACCGCAGGCTTCTGGGGCAAGTACTACCTTTTTACTGCGGCCCTGGATCAGGGGTACGTTTGGCTGGCCGTCCTGGCGGCGCTGAACTCTGTGGTGGCGGTGTTCTATTACTTGCGGGTGATGGTGGTGATGTACATGCGGACGGAGAAGGGGGAGTCGCTGCCGAAAGACGCTTTCCCCACGCCGATTGTGGTGGCCATACTGGTGGCCATATATGGCTCCGTGCTGGTGGGGATCGCCCCAGGCGGATACCTGGCCATGGCGGCCGCTTCCGGCTTCGCTCCCTGATTGGTGGCTGATATTCTATTGATGGAATCTTTTTCAAAAAAGAATCCATCAAACTCCCGGCAAAAACTTCTTAACATCAACAAGGCTCCTGTAAGCCCCGGTGTCATGGTCTCCTGGTGGATGTTCTAAAGGCGGAGCCCGAGGAAGGTTGCTCTTTGCTTCCAAGGTCGCCTGACCACTGTTCCCTCACCCTGGCCAATCTCAAGCCTGTGCGGGGTGAAGAGCCCACAAGCAGGGCAAAAAAGCCCCTGGTCTGGTTCGCGTCTCATTCCTGTCTCTAAAGCCTCCCATGGTCGCCTGTGCGCTGTCGGCGGGGAGCCGCGCGGCGACCCGAGGGATTTGATCTGTGGGGATAATTCCATTGACCGGCACGAACGATCGTGCTATTATTCTGGCATGGATAAAGGTGATAGAACCAGAGCTGAGATCGCAAAAGCAGCTATGGAAATGGCGAGCATGGTGGGGCTGGCGGGGCTCTCCTTTGGTGAACTGGCCACGGAGGCGCAAATGTCCAAAAGCGGATTATTCGCGCATTACCGCTCCAAGGAAAACCTTCAGCTGGCCGTGCTGGAGTATGCGCAAGAGCGCTTTTATATCCAGGTCATCAGCCCTGCGTTGAAAAAGAAAAGAGGAGTGCCCAGGATAAGGGCTCTTGTGGCCAATTGGGTGAAGTGGGAGGATGGCGCCGCCGGTGGATGTGTATTTCTGGCGGCTTCCGTGGATTTTGACGACAGGCCGGGGGTGGTGCGTGATTATCTATGGAAGGCGCAAAAGGAATGGCTCGACTTTCTGTCAAAGTCCGCAAGGCTGGCCGCAGAAGCGGGCGATTTTCGTAGGGAGATCGACACCGCCCAATTCGCATACGAGCTTTACTCCATCATGTTGGGATACGCTCATTACAAAAGGTTGCTAGGCGACAGAAAAGCGGGCCAAAGGCAAAAGGCTGCGCTGGAACGTTTGCTGGCGCAATATTCAAAATGAACAAAGGAGAATGACGATGCAGACCGGTGATCGTTTATTTAAGGCGCTGGTCTCCACCACCACCAGGGTGATGTGGGGCATAGCGCCGGAGACTGCCATGAGGCTGGTGGCGAAGGGATTTTTCGGCGCCAGGAGCTCAAAGCTCTACAGGGAAAGTGACGAGTTGTTTTCCACGGGCCAACAGTTCTGGGTGGAAGCCATGGGGAAAAGAGTGAAAGCATGGAAGTGGGGCCGGGGCCCATCCGTGATCCTGGCTCACGGATGGGCAAGCCGCTCCAGGAGGATGTCGTCATTCGTCATGCCGTTGGTGAGCGCAGGCCACACGGTGGTGGCGTTCGACAGCCTGGGGCATGGCGAGTCTGATGGAAGGGAGACAAACTTTTTTGAATATGTGGAATCAATAAACAAAGTGATGGGGCGCGCTGGGGATGTGGTGGGCATAGTGGCCCATTCCATGGGCGCCGCCGCCGCGCTGAACATCCAGAAAGTCGGCTGTGAAAAAACCAGGCTCGCTCTGATAGCTCCCCTGTATGAATTGCAAAAGGGGATATATGAATATGGAAAAGCGATCGGAATACACCCGCCTATGTATGAAGAGATGGTCGGCAGGATTGAAAAAAAGCATGGCAAGAGCCTGCAGGAGGTCAGCCCCATGGCCATTGCAGAGAAGGTCGACTGCCACACCCTTATCGTACACGACGAGGGGGATAAGGTGGCGGCCCTGATCCACTCGGAGAAATTGGTGGAACAAATGAAAAACGCCAGACTAGCGCGCACCTCTGGCCTGGGGCACGGAAGGATTCTGGATGACTCGGAGACAGTGGCTCAAGTGGTCTCGTTCATATCGGAAGCCTGACCTGGACACTCGAAGCCGGGAACTGGGGCGCTAGTCGTCTTCGGCGCCGCTGACGTAGAGGTGGTGGATTTTCATTCGCAGCTTCTTGAAGATGACCATGGCGTCCATGAAGGCGTCGAAATCCTCCATGGAAAGGTCGTGCAGCACGGAGTGGAATTCCGTCTCCCCGGCGCCGTTCCAGATATCCCACGCCACCCGCACCAGGATTTCCTCCGGGTCGAACAGGTCCATGTTGTCCGGGGTGGAGTTAAGGTTGATCCCGGTTCCATCCCCGTCCAGCAATTTGGCCAGGATGGAGGGGTGGTTGCGCAGAAGCTCCTTGATCGCCTCCACGCGCAACTGGATGTTGACAGACTGCAGCTCGCTCATATCTTACAGACCACAGGCGCCCGAGGCGCATCCTGGGATGTTAGGGGAGGCGCATTCGCCGCCGGTCCTGTCGCACATAGGGGCGGCCCCCGGGGCAAGAGCTGAAACCGCGAAGGTGGACATCTCGCGGGTGACCTTTTTGTTTTTGCACTGTGGGCATTCCACGGAATCGTAGGATTCCGCGTTCAGGTGCATCACTTCAAAGCCGACTCCGCAACCGGCGCATTGGTACTCATAAATGGGCATGACTTTCACTCCGCCAAAATTTCTTCAAGCATTATAAACGAAAACGATTCCATTTTCCGCAAAGATGGGCCATAATCAACGATTCCACTATAGTACACATTAATGATTAAGGGCGCGCCATGCCCAATATTATGGAATCGGAAGGATATGGCTAAGAAAGATATGCAAACAAAGATTGCCGACGCGAAAAAGAAACTTGAAGGTGTCCAGGCGGCCACTGGCGAGGGGGCTGACAAAAAAGTCAAAGCCAAGCTGCGCGACGCGAAAAAGAAAGTGAAAAGAGCCCAGAGGCGGCTTAAGCTGAAAAACGCCATTGGGGCCAAGCGCGACGCCCAGGAGGCCAACCGCCAGAAAAATATCCAGACCGCCGGCGAAAAGGCCGCAAAGAAGAAAGCCGATGGCGATGGCGCTCTCGTGGCGGCTGCCGAAAAACAAGCCGAGTGACATTGCGTGGAAGGGTCATTTGACGTGACCTTTTTCCACAGCGATGGTTATTGAGCCGTTCATGGCTGCACCCATGGGCGTGAGGGGAGGCTTTCAGTGGAATGTTTCTCCCGTTCCGCCTTTCCAGCAATTCCATGGCGTCCAAGCCAACAGCAACCACTGATCCGGCCAGGCTAAAGCCCCACCTGGAGAGGCTCTACGCCAGATTCGATCTATCCTTTCTGGAGCCGGACCCCCTGGCCTCCATCCGCCACTACAAGGACCCGAAAGACCTGGAGACGGCCGCAATCTTCGCCGCCATGTTCGCATATGGCCGGGCGGACCTGATCCAGAGAACCGTCTCCACCATCCTGACGACCATGGGAGAAAGCCCCGCCGAGTTCTGCGCCTCATTCCAGGCAAGCGCCAACAGAAGTTGGATGAAGGGGTTTAAATATCGCTTTCACAATCGTGAGGACCTGATAGCCTTGACGCGGGGAGTGGGGAAAATCCTGCGCGATCATGGCTCTCTTCAGGCCGCTTTCGCCATCCATGATGGCGATGGATCGGCGGAAACCGTGCTTCCAGGGGTTTCTGGGCTGGCCCGGCTTTTGAGGCGAGCAGGCCCTGGGAGCGGCGCATTCCCCACACTGGTCACAGACCCGGCAGATGGGGGCGCCTCGAAGCGGTGGATGCTCTATATGCGATGGATGGTCCGTAAGGATGGGGTGGACCCTGGCCCATGGTCGGGCGTGGTGGACACCTCCCGGCTGGTGATCCCGCTGGACACCCATGTGGGGCGGATCACCAGGTTTCTTGGGATGCTGGGGCGAAAATCAAACGATTGGAAGGCGGCGGTGGAGCTGACCCGATACCTGAAAAGGCTCGATCCGGCCGATCCGGTCCGTTACGATTTTGCCATATGCTCTTATGGGAAGCTGGGTTACTGCTCCAGCCGGGTGGACTCCAGCAAATGTGAGGATTGCGGTCTGGCCAGCCTTTGCGGCGAATCGCCATAACATCTTGTAATAAAACCAGATACCCCCCTTTTTTTCGTGGCGGAAACATGCGTAAATAAATTTATAAATTGTGTTGCATTTGGAAGTGTTCTTGATATAATGAATCCACAGTTTGGAACTGTTATAGATTTATGTTTGATAATTTCCAAAGAGGAGAGGATATATAATGAGCGCACAGGTTCAGTCTAAAGCCCCGGATTTTAAAGGGGAAGCTGTAGTAAATAAGCAATTTAAGGAAATCAGTCTTGCCGACTATAGCGGTAAATGGCTCGTCCTCTTTTTCTACCCCCTGGATTTCACCTTTGTCTGTCCCACGGAGATCACGGCGTTTTCCGACAGGATTGATGATTTTAACAAGCTTGGTGCGGAAGTGGTCGGAAGCTCTGTAGACAGCAAGTTCTCTCATCTGGCATGGATAAACACTCCCCGCAACCAAGGTGGGCTGGGCGACATTTCCTATCCCCTGCTGGCCGACATTACCAAGCAGGTGGGCGCTGATTATGATGTCCTCCTTCCGGGTGGAATCACGCTGCGGGGGCTTTTTATCATCGGTCCGGAGGGAAACATCCGCTTCAAGCTTGTCCATGACCTGGGCATAGGCCGAAATGTGGAAGAGGTACTGCGGGTGCTGGCGGCGATCCAGCAGACCGACGAGACTGGCGAGGTGTGCCCGGCCGACTGGAAGCCTGGCGCCGACACCATGAAGCCGGACCCAAGCGGATCGCAGGAGTTTTTCAAGAAAATAGCCTGACCTAATAGGCTTATCCGGGCCCGCGGCTCCCCCCCTGCCGCGGGCCCCTTTTTTATTCCCCAGCTATGAAATACACTTTCATCATGAAATCAAATCCCGACAAAAACTATGAAAAATAAAACAGAAGTCTCTCGCCCGTGGGGGGCGCATGTCTCCACCGCCGGTGGTGTGGATAAGGCTCCGGAACGGGGTGAGAAGATCGGCGCATCAGCGGTGCAGATATTCACAAAAAACAACAACCGGTGGAGTGGGCCACCTATCGACCCGGAGAAGGCGGCCAGGTTCCGGCAAGAATCGGCCAATCGTCAGGTTTCCACCGTCGCCTCCCATGTCTGCTATTTGATTAATCTGGCCTCGCCAGACCCTGAGTTGCTGAAAAAATCGAGGGAAGCTTTTCTCGACGAGATCGACCGGGCCGATCTGCTGGGCGTTCCATACCTTGTTTTCCATCCAGGAGCGCATGTGGGCTCTGGGATGGATGAGGGAATCAAAAAAGTGGCGGAATCGTTGGAATGGGCCATGGCCGCTCGCCCGGAATCCCCTGCCATACTGACTCTGGAGACCACTGCGGGCCAGGGAACCGGTCTGGGGCATACTTTTGGCCAGTTGGCCCGGATAATGGATTTGGCTGGCGATAAGGAAAGACTGGGAGTCTGTGTGGACACCTGCCACATATTCGCCGCCGGTTACGATTTGTTGGAGAAGAAAGGCTACAACGCCACCTTCAAAAGTTTCGATGACGAGATTGGGTTGGATAAGATAAAGCTTTTTCACATAAATGACTCGAAAAAGCCCCAAGGTTCCAGGGTGGATCGACATGAGCATATCGGCAAGGGTTACATAGGGAAGCCTGGATTCGACCTGCTGGTGAACGACAAGCGGTTTGTGAGCACTCCGATGGTGCTGGAGACGCCAAAAGGCCCGGATGGCCGCGAAGACATTGAAAACTTGACTGTATTACGCAAGATGGTGAAGTAAATTGGCGGCAGCCTTGACGGGAAGGGTAGTGTGCGCTTAAGATTATATAGGGAATACGAGGTATAAATCGGAGAAGGCCCATGGCTGACGATAAGCAGCGCGACGACAATATGGAGTTCCTATCAAGGGCCATTGTGGACGCCATTACAAAATCGCCCGAAGTGCGCCAGGCCATAAAGAAACTGGCGGAGGAGGACGAAAGCTACTCCCGCTCTTTCATGGTGCTCATGCTCAAGGTGAGAAACCTGGCTGAATCGCTGGGGGTGAAAATAGCCGGCCCCGGAGACGACATGGGCGGCGATGAGATGTTCGACCTGAACTTCATGGAGCGCAAGCAGGGCGCCGAGCCGGAAATAACAGACCTGTCCAACTACGTGGATGGGAGGAAAGAATCTCCCAAGGAGATTGAGTTTCGGAAATTCGAATCCACCAGGTTTAACCAGGAGGAGTGGCTGCGCAAGCACGGCCTCAGTTTCTGATTTTCCAGGGGCGCGTCAGCGCTGTTGGCCCACCATTTGCGTCTCCCCCCCGGTATGTGGAG
>JAOUNV010000507.1 GCA_029880775.1 Nitrospinota bacterium
GCTTCCACATCCACAACGATAAAATCAAAATCTCCTCCCTTGATGTTCTGGAGCGCCTTGAGCCTACCACGGTTATCGTGTTCCATCTCATGGAAGGGGCGGGGAATAAAACTCAGGTTCTCATACCCGGTAGATTGGGGATCGGGATCGATCGCGAGCCTCTTCGGGGAAGGCGCCATCGGCCCTGGAACAGCGGTATCTCTCATACCAAGGGCTGTGTGTAAAGTGGGTCCTTTCGCATCGGCGTCGTACACACCCACTTTGTATCCCAGGCGCGCCAAATACAAAGCTAAATTTGCGGCTAGGAATGTCTTGCCTGCGCCACCTTTTCCCCCGCAGATGGCGCATAAAATATGGGCGCTGTCCATAAGCGCTCCTTCCAATGAAAGCCTAACCTCAAAAGCCACCAGGATCCGCATATCAAGTTGGCGGCTTATTTTGAGAGTTTATATTACGCCCTTGTATTGAAAGATGCAACAACTCCGTTTCCTTTCCCCCACACTCCCCCCTTGCAATTACCGCAGTCGGATCAAAAAACAATTTTTCGCATCATTAGATATAGTCTAATTAAGGAGTGAGCCTGATGATGATAAAACCGAAATCCTCCCGTCTGGCGCCATACGTGCTCGACCTGGAGGAGGGATCCCATATCTGGTGCGGTTGCGGACTTTCCAAGGACCAGCCTTTCTGTGACAATGCCCACAAGGGGACCGAGTATGAGGGGCAGGAGAAAGTGGCCATGTTATTTGAAACCGAGACCGACAAGACCGTGGCGCTTTGCGGCTGCAAGGAGACAAAAAGCCCCCCATACTGTGACGGTGCGCACAAAAGCCTGTGACTTGCCCTCTCGCGCGTCGCCGACTTGGAGCCCGAGCCGAAGCTCAATCCCCCGGTGGAGAGTGGAGCTCAACACTCTCCATCGAATATATAGCGAAATGTCGCTTCCATCACCCACAGCTTTTCAGTTCTTGCGGACTTGACCCAAATTGTCTATAGTAGGGGGTGGAGATCAAGTCTTTGTGGGATTTGTAAAGCTACAGGCCTGGTGGGCTGTACGCTCTCCGTCGGCGAAGGTGGCGCTGGCTGAAAATCAGGGATCTTTTCCGCATGTTTTTTCAACAGCTTAGGGGAAATAATCGGCATCTAATATTGTCGGCGGAGCCTTTCCCTAGGAAGGGACGATTGTCTCTGAAGGGCTTTACGTTGTAACACTTTGAACATAAAGGAGCTAACGAATGAAAACCAGGATAATGAAAGCGGTTCTGCCATGGTTTTCCCTCCCGGACGACAACGTGCGCTCCAGGTTTGCCCCGATAACCGATATCAGCAGGGTGGAGGGTATACCAGAAGAGGCGCTAAAAGGCCTGGAGGAGGTGACAGATAGCTTCTCCTTTAAAGCCAACGAATACTACCTGGGCCTGGTAAACTGGGACGACCCTGAAGACCCTATCCGCAACCTGATAGTCCCAAATCCGGCCGAAATGGATGGGTGGGGGGAATACGACGCCAGTGACGAGGCCTCCAACACCCGCATCCAGGGGCTTCAGCATAAGTATCCAGAGACCGCCCTTTTTCTGGTCACAGACAACTGCACCGGCTTTTGCCGATATTGCTTTCGAAAGAGGCTGTTCCTGGCCCAGGCGGACGAGGTGACCCACGATTACAGCGCAGCTTATTCATATATCACAGAGCATACGGAGATCAACGATGTGGTCCTCTCCGGGGGTGACCCCCTCTCCATGTCCACCAGGCGCCTGGGCGCTATCCTGAACAGCCTGGCCGCCATTCCACATGTAAAGACTGTGCGCATCGGGTCCAAAACCCCTGCGTACAACCCCATGCGCCTGGGTGGAGACCCAGAGATGCAAAAGATTTTGAGCGACTTTACCACCCACTCAGGCAAGACTTTATACCTTATCGCCCATTTTGACCACCCCAGGGAGCTTACCGATATCGCCCTGGAGGAGCTGGCGATGTATCGCGATTGCGGCCTGGTGATTCTAAACCAGTGCCCCATCCTGCGCGGGATCAATGACGACGCGGCCACCCTGCGCGAGCTTTATAACAAGCTGCACGCCGCCGGAGTGGCGCCATACTACGCCTTCCAGGGGCGCCCGGTACGCTGTAACGAGCAATACCTAGTTCCCATCACGGAGGCCTACAGAATATTCCACAATGCGGTGCGCGACCTGTGCGGCCTGGCCAAACGCGCCCGATATGTGATGAGCCACTCCTCCGGCAAAATCGAGATCCTGGGTGGACGAGAAGCATATCTACATGCGATACCACCGCGCCAAGAACCCGAAAAACCGGGAGCGCTTCATG
>JAOUNV010000508.1 GCA_029880775.1 Nitrospinota bacterium
GACCACCGGGGTCAGCGCAGAGGCGATCACCTCACCGGCCAGGCTTGAGATCAGTACACCTTTTAGCTCCAGGACGCCGTGCTTGCGCTCTTCTAGCTCATCCTCGAAGACCATCATTGCGGTCATGAACTTTCTCGACTTGCCGGCGCTCATATGTTGCAATGCGCGGTCCAGAGTCTCGCGATCTCTGGGCGTGACCCATGAGGGCCATGGGGCGGCTACTCCACCAGCGGTGGCGGCCAGGCCGGCGATGGCCCGGGTGGCAGGCCCGGAAGTGGACAGGGGAGACAGTTTGTCATATCGCATCGCGTCCGAATAAATCATGTAGGCTACGACTATAACCGCCGCAAACAGAATATACATAAGCCCGGCCATCGCAATGCTCGATTTCTTTATTCCCATGGCTTTTCAATCTCCCATTAAATTACTATCGACCCTTACCCCAATACGGCCACTATATAATAATCGGCTTCCAGTGTGTTTTCAAATTCTCTACGGCCTCCCCTGTTATTTGGCCGAAACTCATCGCAGAATGTAGCTGTATATTCCTTGGGATTAGGTATAAGATCATATTTTCAATGACTTGTCCGGAGCGGCGCTGTGGCGCCATAGTTGCTTCTTATAATAGCGTTATGGAAAACATCGATGTGAGTAGGGCGATCGAGGAGTTCATGAGAAGCCTGATGGCGGAAATGGACGCATCCGCCCACACCCTAAAAGCCTACAAGGCAGACCTTCGGCAATTCTTCGCTTTCGGCGCCCACTCTTCCCTTTTTGTCCCGGATCCCACATCCTCTCACCCCTTTAATCAGATCAGCAGAAGCCATGTGCGGTCATTCGCGGCCCATTTGAGCAGGCTGCGTCTAGGTCCCGCCACTATGGAACGGAAGCTCTCCTCGCTCCGCTCCTTTTTTCGTTTTCTCCAACGCCATGGGCAGGTGGACATAAACCCCGCCACCCAGGTGGAGCTGCCTTCCAAACCAAAAAAGCCGCCGGGATTCCTGACTGTTGACGAGACTTTCGCCTTGATAGGCGCCGCGGAAAATCTGGATGCGCCCAATGGCCCCAGGGATCTGGCGATCCTGGAGCTATTTTACGCCACAGGCATGCGAGTTTCGGAGCTTGCCGCCCTGTGTGTGGGGGATGTGGACCTGGCGGGAGGGATGATAAAAGTGAAAGGGAAGGGGAAAAAAGAGCGCTTAACGCCGGTGGGGGGCGCCGCTGGCAGGGCTTTGTCTCTGATTATTTCAGGCGCCAATCAGGATCAACCGGTCTTCCTGAATAACCGGGGGGGCAGGTTGTCGGTCCGCTCCATCCACTCCATCGTAAAAAGGAGCGCTCGCCTGGCAGGGCTGGGGAGGCCGGTGGGCCCTCACAGGTTGCGACACAGTTTCGCCACTCACCTTTTGGAGGGAGGGGCGGACCTTCGAGCCATCCAGGAGATGCTGGGGCATTCCAGCCTTTCCACAACCCAGAAATACACCCACGTAAATCTGAAAAAGCTTATGGAAGTGTATGACAGCGCCCACCCGAGAGCGCATACCGCAACTGGGAAAACCGGCGCTATAAAACCAGGAAAAACCTAAGATTTTCTAGCGCTGCGGGCCATGGCCCTGAGCAAGGACTCCCGGCGCCAGTCAAACGCTCCACACAGCCTTATAGCCACCACAGTCCTTATGAAACAAGCTTGCGACAGATCATCAACCAAATTCGATGTTTCTTGACACATAATAATGATATGGCTTATACTCTTCGCTTAATTTAGCCACGATTATTACTCTGGCGTAACCAAGTAAATCACTTTAGCGCGGAATAAACTTTTTCTGAGTTCATCTCATTCTGGTCTGGAAGTATAATCGAATCCCATATCCGGGCATGGCGGCTTGCCTGGTATCAGGGCGATTGTGTGATGGCGTTTGGTCCACCCGCCGCAGTAGGCAAGGACGTGAATAAGCAGTCATTTCAAGCGGCGATACTTTCTGTAAAAACAAAGCTTTCAGACTTGCCAATTTGAGACATATTTATCATTACAAACGTTGAATAAAATTGGAGGCTTTTTGCAAAAATGTAAATATTTTTATAATGTTTTTATCTGGAATTTATTAGTGATAACGAAATTATTTATTTTTAAAGGGAGGCTATAATGCGGTTTTCTGGTATCAGCGCGGTTTTTATCGCGATTATCTCATCCACGCTTCTGGTGGGTTGCTCCAGCTCCGGGTCCGGCGGCGGGAGCGTATCCGGTTGCGTGCCTGTCCCGGATGGGAGTGTGGCATGGACATACGAGGAGTGCGGCCCCTTGCACACTGGAGATTTCAT